>JBPYDY010000074.1:0-5066 GCA_051986155.1 Methylocella sp. | reverse complement strand
TATCGGCAATCTCGGCGCCCGCTTCCTTTAGCCAGGCGATGCCCTGCGCCCAGAGCGTCTCGATCTCACCCGCCATGCCGTCGCGGCGATATTCTTTCGGAATGCCGATCTTCATGCCCTTGACGCCGCGCGAAACGGCCGCCTCGAAATCCGGCACCGGAAGATCGGCCGACGTCGTGTCTTTGGGGTCATGGCCCGCCATCGAGCGCAGCAGGATTGCCGCGTCGCGCACCGTGCGGGCGATGGGGCCGGCTTGATCGAGCGAGGAGGCAAAGGCCACGATCCCCCAGCGCGAGCAGCGCCCATAGGTCGGCTTGATGCCGGCGGTTCCGGTGAACGCCGCAGGCTGGCGGATCGAACCACCCGTGTCGGTCGCCGTCGCGCCGAAACAAAGCCGCGCCGCAACCGCAGCCGAAGAGCCGCCGGACGAGCCGCCGGGGACGAGCGAGGCATTCGAACCTTTGCGCCGCCATGGCGAGATCACCGGGCCGAAATAAGACGTCTCGTTCGACGAGCCCATGGCAAATTCATCGAGATTGAGCTTTCCGAGCATCACCGCGCCGTCGCGCCAGAGATTTGCCGTGACGGTCGACTCATAGTTCGGCACAAAGCCATCGAGGATGCGGCTCCCGGCCGTGGTCTGCACGCCCTCGGTGCAATAAAGATCCTTGATGCCGAGCGGGATGCCTTCGAGCGGGCCTGCCTCGTCTTTCGCGATCCGCGCATCTGAAGCGCGGGCCATCGCCAACGCCTTCTCCGGCGTCTCGAGAATAAACGCATTCAACGCGCGCGCTTTTTCCATTGCCGCGATATGGGCTTTCGCGAGCTCTTCCGCCGAAAAATCTTTTTTGGCGAGCCCCTCGCGCGCCTGCGCCAACGTCAGCTCCGTCAGGCTGTTCCCTTGCGCGCTCACTCGACCACCTTTGGAACAACAAAAAAATGATCTTCGCTTGACGGCGCGTTGGCAACGATCTTCTCGGCGATATTTCCGTCTGTGACCTCATCGGTGCGCTTTTTCATCGGCATCGGCAAGACCGATGTCATAGGCGCGACGCCCGCGACCTCGACGCGTTCCAGCTCCTGGACAAAGGCAAGAATCGCGTTGAGCTCCTCTTGGAGGTGCGGCACCTCGGCTTCGGTCACTTTGATGCGGGCGAGATGGGCGATGCGCCGCACGGTCGCAGAATCGACGGACATCCGGTTTCCTTCGTGCTATCTTTGGGGAGGCTATAGCACCGGTGTTCGCCGCCGGGCAATGCGGGACGGGGATTTGGCTGAGGCGCCAGTTGTCCTTGTCATAGCCAGGTGCTCGCTTGTGCCAGCTGCTCCTCGAGGGTCACAAGCTCCGCGCGCAAATGCCGCGCTGTGGTTTTCGCGCCCATGGCCGCCCTGCGGCTTCAAGGCAGAGCGAACGGGACCACGGATTGTTCCCTTGCTTTACCCGGCGAGGATCCGCGCCGGAGGGAAGCTGACCTCGACCAAAGTGCCGTCCTGCTCCTTGCTCTTAATTGTCATCGAAGCGCCGTTAGCTTCGACGAGCGCCTTGGTGAGCGGCAGGCCGAGACCCGTGCCGCGCGACGGCCGCCCGGTGTCGAGCCTACGGAAGGGCTCGAAGGCGAGGCCCATGTCGCTTTCCTTTATGCCAAGTCCGGTATCGCGAATCCGGACGACGACACTGCCCGAATCGGCAAATAGCGTCGACACGATGACCTGGCCATTGGGTTCGTTGAATTTCACCGCGTTCGAAAGAAGATTCAATACGATCTGGCGGAGCGCACGCTCGTCGGCAAGAATGTTGGGAAGCGCCGCAGACAAGGAGAGCTTTATGTCAACCTGCTCGCGGCCCGCCTGCGGCTGCATGATTGACACGCATTCGGAAACGATGCGATTGACGTCGAGCGATACGAAGGAAAACTCCATCTTGCCTGCTTCGATCTTGCCGAGATCGAGGAGATCGTCAACGAGGCTCATGACGAGCGCGCCAGAGGCATGGATATCGCCGATATAGTCTTTGTAGCGCGAATTACCGATCGGGCCGAAGCGCTCCTCGATCATGACTTCGGCAAAGCCGAGAATGGCGTTAAGCGGGGTGCGGATTTCGTGGCTGACCTTGGCAAGGAAAGCCGATTTCAGGGCGTTGGCTCTTTCTGCCTCCTTGCGTGCCGCTTCGAGTTCCTGTTCGACATTTTTCGAATGGGTGAGGTCGCGCAAGAGGGCGCAGTGCCGCGTCTCCCCTTGAGTGCCCGTACCGGCTGCGCCGATTTGCGCGAGCGTTATGAAGACGGGGAGCTTGCCGCCTTGCCGTGTGAGAACAGTAACCTCGCAGCCTTGATTGAAAAGGCTGACAGCGCCTTGCGATTTCGGCCGTTCGAAATATTCGAGGACAGGTGGTCCGCACTCGCGAGCGAGCAACGTGGTCAAGAGTTTGCCTTGAACCTCATGCTGATCGTAACCGAACAGCGCCTCGCCCGAACGGTTCAGCGACAGAATAAACCCTTGCGAATCGAGTATGGCGACGCCGTCTGTCGCCGTATCCAAGATGGCGCTGAGCTCACGAAACGCGACTTTGAGGCGCCGCAATTCGAGCTCGAGCGATTCGACGCTGCCTGTGGTGCCTGGCTCGCGGAAAAAACTGCCACTCGATTGACGCACGCCCGAGCGATTCTTGCTTGCTTCGCCCGGACGGACCAACGGCCCGAAGACTCCGGTTCGCGTGGCGGCTTCGCCGGTGCGGTCCGCCACGTCGACGACAACGCCAACAAACAAGGGGGATGCTCGCGCTACCGTGACACGGCGGCCAAGGATAGCGATCGTTCGTGCCAGTCTGCCAATCCGCAACCGAAGTTTTTCCGTCGAGGCCGCAGCATCGGTGGTAAATCTAGCCAGAAATGCAGCAAAATCTTCCGAATGGCTGTCGCTGCGCTCGACCAAGCGGGCAAGGCCATCCAAATCCATGACGCCGCAGAAGGAGAGAAAATCTGCGCTGGCGAGGATGGGGGTAAAGGCGCACTGCGCATGTTTCCCGCCCATCGCAACGACGGGCATTTGGGATGCGAGTCCAAGCGGCAGGATTGCCAAAATATCCGCGACGTCTTGCGCGCTTAGCCCCAGCCTGGTGCAAAGCCCGTGGATACCGTCTTGAGATTTGTCCACCTTCATGGCCGGACCTTCACGATAGTGGGCTTTTGCGCGCAGGGCTCGACCACCGGGCGAGGGTCATTGCGGCGAGAACAAGATTCCGGTCCGGTTTTCTCTCCTCGCAAGCCATAATTCAAGGTCTTGCAATCGCAGACCTATCCTTTTACGCTCGTTAAAAGATCCTTGGCCGCCATAGCTCAGTTGGTTAGAGCGCTAGATTGTGGATCTAGAGGTCCCCCGTTCGAGCCGGGGTGGCGGTACCAGGAATTACCTCGGGATTATTTTTTTCCGCCGCGGGAAGCGGAAGCACCGCCCTTCTTCTCGATCAAGGCAAGTAGACGTCTCGGGCTGAATCGACAAGACCCTTGCTTGTGATGACGATCCATCCGGGGCCGCGCCTTTCAATCGCCATAACCCTGCCGGCGCCAGGTACGATTTCTCCTGGTGCGACCTCGATTGTTCCATGCGTGCTTTCGAGGAGGGCCATTCCGCCATAAACGTCGCGGACGACCCAATTCGTGATAAGGCGCGGCTTTCTTGGCCCCTCGCCGTTTTCTGGCTGTATCCTTGCGGGATCGGGCGTCAGCTGCGCCGTTTTCAGGGGGGCGCCAGGTGCCGCAGGCGGGGCCCCCGCCCCTGCGGCTGGGACGATGATCTTGTGTTCTAAACGGTCAAGCCGGTCGGCGATTTGAGACAACTTCGCATCTGGTTCGCGCTGGATCCGCTCCACCTTGACCGCCATCGCCGCGATAGCGGCACTCGTTTCGCCTTTGACCGCATCCAGCCGGGCATCGAAGCGTGAACCTACCTTTGCGGCGTGGCTTTGCTCGGCGCGCAGGGTACCTATGCTTGCTTGGAGCGCCTGGATCTCGCCGGCCATTTTTTGCACTGCGCGCCCCAACTCGGCGCGCGCCATTTTGTCTTGCTCTGACGCGCTGAGTGAAGCCGCCGAGTTTGTGGCGGAGAGACGAGCGGATTGATCGCCGGAAAAAAACGCTCCCGCCGCCCAAGCAAAGCCGAACAAACCTATGCCGAATGCCAGCTGCGGATAAAAGCTCGCGAGATGCTCCAATAGTGGCGGCGTGCCCCGCCAAAAACCTCTTTCGGCTTGCCAATGGATCATCGACGGATCCGTGCCCTGCCGGGCTCTAACATCACGAGCAGCCACCGGGACATTCCTGCCGAGCTTCCGGTCTGGGGTAAAATTTCCGTCACAATTGGCTTCATCAGACAAGGGGCCCATGGAAAGCTCCGGAAATGGTTAAGGCATGGTAATTATGCTTGCCTCTATTCGTGTTAAAGTCGCGTTAATGGTGCTGCGCGTTGCGCAAACGAAACACTGTCCTCAACGAAGTGTCGGAACCGGCTTAAATCAAAGGCTTGCAGTTACGAACCTCTGCAAACCCCGCCTTTGAGCCGAAAAGGCTTTCCGCCCGAGTTACTAACCCGGAGTCGCGCGGGGCCACGAAAAAGGCCGCAGCGAGGAGAGCGCCGCGGCCAAGGTTTTCCGATCAACATTAAGAGGGTCTACCCGCGTCTAAAACGGGAAAACCGGCGCCAATATAGGCTCACAGGGCTGCGTCAGGCAAGCCACCCTCGCGCCAGGCTCGCCCTCGACATCGCCCGCCGCGCCGGGTTTGAGATCGCCGCAGGCCGTTGCGGGATGATGATCACGCCGCCCTCGGGCCTAGCCGAGAGATTCCCCCAAGTCTGGTTCGCCCTAAGCGATGCGCTCGCCGGGCATATGGCCGGGATCGTCGGCCTGCTTTTGCAGGAGCGCGGCCGATGAACATTGAGTGCCTCGGATTCACGCCTTTCGCCAGAAACACACTCGTTGGGTTCTGCCGCATCAGAATTCGCGAACTCGGCGGGCTCATTATCAACGACGTCACTCTCCACGCGAAGGGTGAATCCCGCTGGGCCGGCTT
>JBPYDY010000073.1:0-6925 GCA_051986155.1 Methylocella sp. | reverse complement strand
GAAGTACAGCGCCGCCAAAATGGCGGTCGCTCGCGTTAGCGCATTTGCTTGGCCTCGCCCGGTCAAAAAACCGCCGCCGCCGCCGACTCCGAGCGCTCCACCCTCGGACCTCTGCAACAGCACGATTGCGACAAGCACCACCACGATCATGAGATGAATGACGATCAGCACCGACTGCATGGTCGTTTTCTCTTTAACCCTGCTGCTCCGGCGCCGCGAGGCGCGGCCAGACCGCACGATTTCGGCCTGCTTTTAAACATCTCCAGCCGACCTGGCTAGATATGATATTGTTTCGGCCCGGCGCCAACAACGCTGGCGCGCGACGGCTTGGCTCAAAGGCCAGGAGCTAGCTGCGCGGAAGGCGCGGCGGGGCGGCAATATTGTTAGGTCACCGCAATCTGGCCGGCCTCTGCCACGCCCGCCGCAGCTAAGATTTACCATGATTACGGCAGCGAAGTTACTGCATGCCGCAAATTCACCACATATGTGGCAATCGCGCCACAGTTTAGGTCAAGAAGTCATGCGCGGGCGGGGCTCCGCCTGCGCGACAATTTCCGGTTCCCGCGGACTTATAACAAAAAAATAATGTATATTGTTCCAAACACTCGACAAAATCTGTTATTTGGTGCTATACGTGTCGGCGGTCCTGAGATCAACGAGCCTTTCAACGTGCCCAAAATTATCTCCGCCAACCGTCTTGCCGATGGAATCGTAGTCTATGCGGGCCACGGCGGCGCTTGGGTCGAACGGCTAAACGAGGCGGTTGTTTTTTCCGGCAAAGAAGAAGCGGAGGCCGGGCTCACCCTCGCCCAGGGCGACGTCGCCCGTAACCTTATCGTCGAGCCCTTCGTTGTCGATGTCACGCAAGACGAAGCTGGCCTGCGGCCGGCGACGCTGCGCGATTCCATTCGCGCGCACGGCCCAACGATAGAGTTCTTGCCGCGCCGGCCAGCCTTCTCGCCTAGCCCAATTCCGCCGCGGAAAAACCCTGGCGCGCCGTTCGCGAGACAAACATTGCGCGGCGCGAGCCTTGCGGAAGCGCAAATCTATGAGGAGAATCCCCTGACATCTCCGGTCGCTCTCGCAGACGGGATCGCCGCACAATGAGGCGGCCAGAGACCAACCGCACAACTGAGAGCGCCTAGTCCAGGGCCTTTGGCAAGGCGAAATCAAAATGTATCGCTACGATGAATTCGATAAAAGTTTTGTGGCCGCTCGCGCAGCGCAGTTTCGCGATCAGGTGGCGCGGCGGCTTTCGGGGGGACTCGACGAGGAGCAGTTCAGGCCGTTGCGCTTGATGAACGGTGTCTATCTCCAGCTGCATTCCTACATGCTTCGCATCGCCATTCCCTACGGCACATTGTCGTCGCGGCAAATGCGCAAGCTCGCGTACATCGCTAGGCGATATGATAAGGGCTACGGCCATTTCACGACGCGGCAGAACATTCAGTTCAACTGGCCCGCGCTCGCCGATTGCCCGGATATTCTGGACGAGCTCGCGAAAGTCGAAATGCATGCCATTCAAACTTCTGGCAATTGTATTCGTAATGTCACGGCCGATCATTTCGCCGGCGCAGCTGCCGATGAAATCGAGGATCCCCGTCCTTATGCCGAAATTTTGCGGCAATGGTCGTCGCTCCACCCGGAGTTTTCTTATCTGCCGCGCAAGTTCAAGATCGCGGTCAATGGCGCCGTCGTCGACCGCGCAGCGATCCGCGTGCATGACATTGGCTATCAGATCGTGAAGAACGCGAAGGGAGAGATAGGTTTTACCGTCTATGTCGGAGGAGGGCTCGGCCGCACACCTCTTGTCGGCCATAAGATTCGCGACTTTCTGCCGAAGGAAGACCTTCTTGCCTATACGAACGCGATCATGCGCATCTACAATCTTGAAGGGCGGCGTGACAATAAGTTCAAGGCGCGAATCAAAATTCTCTTCCATGAGAAGGGCGCAGATGCCATACGCGCCGAGGTCGAGGCCGAATTTGCCAATCACCGGGATGACACGCTGGCTCTCCCGCAAGCCGAGATCGATCGCGTCCGCACCTATTTCGCGCCGCCGCTCTTGCCCTTACACCCGGCCTATTCCCTGCCGCTTGAGCGGCGCAAGGCAAGCGATCCGGTCTTTGCTCGCTTCACCGCCCAAAATGTGCTCCCCCACAAGACGCCCGGTTATGGGATCGTCACAATCTCCCTAAAGCCAATCGGCGGAATTCCCGGCGACGCCAGCGCCGAAACCATGGAATTGGTCGCCGATCTCGCCGAGCGGTATTCGCAAGACGAGTTGCGGGTCTCGCATGAGCAAAATCTCGTGCTGCCTCATGTCGCGCTCGACGATCTGCCAGGAGTTTTCGATGAGCTTTCCGCGCAAGGCCTTGGCACCGCGAACGCAAGCCTCGTGACCGATATCATTTCCTGCCCTGGCCTCGATTATTGCGGACTAGCCACCGCCCGCTCGATCCCCATCGCTCAGAAGATCTCGGAGCGGTTTGGCAATACCGCCCGCGCGCGAGAGATCGGCGAGCTCAAGATTAAGATTTCTGGCTGCATCAATGCCTGCGGGCATCACCATGTCGGCCACATCGGTATTCTCGGGCTGGAGAAATCCGGCGCCGAGGCCTATCAGATCACGCTCGGCGGCGCCGACGACGAAACTTGCGCCATCGGCACCATCACCGGCCGGGGTTTTTCTTCCGACGAGGTCGTCGGCGCGATTGAAACGCTCATCGATACCTATCTGAAGCTGCGAAAGAGCCCCGACGAGAATTTTCTTGCCGCTTACCGGCGGGTGGGCATGGCGCCATTCAAGGAGGCTCTTTATGCTCACGCATGAGTCTGCCTTGGCGAGCCCACCTGAGAGCGCGGTGCGGCTTGTTGCAGTATTTGCCGGCATGGACCCGCGCACCTTGCTGCGCGCCGCAATCGAAGATCTATTCAAAGGCCGGATTGCGCTCGTCTCGAGTTTTGGCGCCGATTCCGCCGTGCTTCTCCATATGGCAGCGGAAATCGACAAGAACCTTCCGGTGATATTTATCGACACGCGCGTGCTGTTCCCCGAGACTCTCGCATATCGAGACGAAATCGTCTCTCATCTTGGCCTGACAAATGTTGTGACCATCTGGCCAAGGTCTGATCTCCTCCGACGGGAAGACCCGGAAAATTTCCTTTGGGCAGCCAATCCCGACCGGTGCTGCGAAATTCGCAAGGTGTTGCCACTTGCCGAGGCGCTCGACGGTTACGATGCCTGGATCAGCGGCCGCAAACGGTTCCAGGCGGACTCGCGGAGCAGCCTTGCGCTTGTCGAGAGCGAGGGCGGCCGGATCAAGATCAACCCGCTCGCGCATTGGACGGCGCGCAGCATATTAAGCTACCTTGAAGGCCATGCCCTGCCGCGCCATCCGCTCGTCGCTAGAAACTATCCCTCAATCGGCTGCATTCCTTGCACCACTCCGGTAAGGCCTGGTGAAGACACCCGCGCGGGGCGCTGGCGCGGGCGCGCGAAAGTCGAATGCGGCCTTCACACCTTGCCGCTTTATGCCGGCGCGGATATTTGACGATGGCGATTTTTACCGCCGACGGATTCGTGGCGGATGGTTGGCTCCATTTGGCACCAGGCGAACCTCTGCCGCCCGAAGGCAAGGTCATACTCACATTGGCGCAATGGCAGGAATTAAGCGCTGAAGGGCGCGCCGGCGACCGCCCTCTTGGGCTGATTCTTACGCCAGGGCCGGATATAAGTAACATTCTGCCGGACCTCGTCCGCTTTACTCTCGTCGTAATCGCCTTTCCCAAATTCACCGATGGCCGCGGCTATTCGCTCGCCCGCCAGCTTCGCTCCCATTACGGCTATGCGGGCGAGCTGCGCGCGAGTGGTGATATCTTGTTCGACCAGCTGCAATTGCTCGCACGCTGCGGCTTTGACAGTTTCGAAATAACGAATGCCGCGACCCTGAGGCTTCTTGAGGCAGGCCGCAGGCCCTTATTTGAGATTTTTTATCAGCCCGGTCTCGGGCCAGAAGTCGGTGAGAAGACACGGCCCTGGGCGCGCCGCGCCTCGGTGTAACTGCCTGCGCGCCTCGAGCCGCCGTGCTCCTTCTCAGCGCCGCCAATATGTCAATGACCTAGATAGGCATGTCGCGCTCTCGATGCGTTGATGCTTAACAAAACCGAGACCCCGGCACCAATAATGTGCGCCACCAGGAGGCTAGAATTCACCATAAGCACCAATACGTCGAGCGCTCGGACGATCTTTGTCGGATCCGTGATCGCTATCCCTGGAGGTTGCGACACGGTTTTTGCGATCAACAATAATATGCTTAGACCGACTCCGATGAAGGAGACCAGCATACCCAAAATCCCGGTGATCGCGCACGCCCCCAGGAACCAGAATGCGGCAGGTTTGGCTTCGATGCCGAGATAATGATTGGGACTTGAAATGACTCTTTTTGCGGCGCGCTTGAAATAAGACATAAAAAAAACTGCAATGAATAGGAGCAAAAGTCCGATTGCTCCGCAATATATTTCTCCGAACCCTGCGCCCCGTGACATTATGCGCCCAGATGCTCCGACCGCCAATAACGGCGCAGAGAGGATAGCCAGAACAAACTGCACCCAAAATGCAACCTGGCCGCGGAATCGTAACTTATTCGCTAAGCTTTGCACTATTGCAGACGAACGCCGAAGCGTTGGCCCTGCCGGAACAATACCGGACGACCCGGCCGGCAGAGCGGGGCCTGCAAGGGCGGCGCTCTCTCGGCGTCTCGCCAGAATCGCAATCGAAATGGCAACATATAGTAAGATAAGGGCTGCCATAGCATAAGCGACGATTTTGTGAATGGCGCCAAAAAAAGCGGCAAACGATTCGTCCGCTGTCATCTCAATAGCAGAGGCGTGGCCCAGAACTGAAGGGGCAAAGCTCCGAGCGAAGCCTCGAAGAAGCCACTGATAAGCATTATGATGAACGAGACGAACAAAATTGGATAGAATCTGTCGCCTAATATTCTGTGCCGTTGCCGGTCTTTAGGGGCAAAACGAAATAGTAAGAATAGACTTCGCAATATGCTCAACACGAGAATTACCAAGGCTGCCGTGAGGCCCAATGAAATATGGAGGTTTAATAGATAGCTCCGCGTTGGAGAATCCAGCGGCGCGTATTTGCTGCACCATTCTATAGCAAGCAAAAACGCGCTAAAGCCCGCGAATACCCAGTATACGGCGTTACGCATAGCAATGTGGGCTCTGCCCTCCCTGGCACGGTAAAATCTCCGGGTTGCTAGTCAACCAAGATGCTTCAGCTGCGGCGGGAATTGGTTCAACCGAATGCTTTCCTAACAGTGGTGAGTGGCACGAATGCGGCCAACGCATGAGCCCGCGCACGAAAATTATAAAGGCGAGATAACGCCGTCCGGAAAAACGGCATCAAAAAAGAATCCGTGATCCCGTGGAACGGCGGTGCAAATCCGCACGCCAAGGCTACCTGCTGGCGCCAGAGTATGGTTCCGGGCACTCGGGACCTCACAGCGCGACTTACAGCCGAGCGGCAAGTTCAATAGCACAAGAACGCTTCGAGCTACGAAACGCGCGAGGGCGCCATCCCGCCCAGATGATCAGCGACCGTAAAAATATCCTTGTCGCCGCGGCCCGAGATATTCACGACCATGAGATGGTCTTGCGGCATTTGCGCCGCTATCTCGACCGCCTTGGCGAGCGCATGCGCCGGTTCAAGCGCCGGGATGATGCCCTCCAATCTGGCGCAAAGCTGAAAGGCGGCGAGGGCCTCCGCGTCGGTCGCGGAGAGGTAGGTGACGCGCCCTAAATCCTTGAGCCAGGCGTGCTCGGGGCCAATGCCCGGATAATCGAGCCCGGCCGAGATCGAATGGCCTTCCTCGATTTGCCCATCGGCATCCATCAGCAAATAGGTCCGGTTGCCATGCAGAACGCCCGGCCTGCCGCCGGCGAGCGAAGCAGCGTGTTTCTTGTCAAGCCCGTAGCCCGCCGCCTCCACGCCAAAAATTTCGACCGAAGGGTCGTCTAGGAAGGGGTGGAAGAGTCCGATCGCATTCGAACCGCCGCCAATACAGGCGAAAAGCGAATCGGGCAACCTCCCTTCGAGAGCCTCCATTTGCGCTTTTGTCTCCTTACCGATCACGCAGTGGAAATCGCGCACCATCGCCGGGTAAGGATGGGGGCCAGCGACGGTGCCGATGCAGTAAAACGTGCTTTCGACATTGGTGACCCAGTCGCGCAGCGCCTCATTCATCGCGTCCTTGAGAGTCTTGGCACCGCACTCCACCGGCACGACCTTGGCGCCGAGGAGATTCATGCGGAAGACGTTAGGCTTTTGCCGCTCGACATCGACCGAGCCCATGTAGACGACGCAGTCGAGTCCGAAGCGCGCGCAGGCGGTGGCGGTCGCAACGCCATGTTGACCGGCGCCAGTTTCGGCGATGATCCGCGACTTGCCCATTCTACGGGCGAGAAGGATCTGGCCCAACACATTGTTGATCTTATGCGCGCCGGTGTGGTTGAGCTCCTCGCGCTTAAAATAGATTTTTGCGCCACCGGGCAGCCCCGCTTCGGAGGCTTTTTGCCGGACATGATCGGTCAGGCGCTCGGCATAATAAAGCGGGCTCGGCCGGCCGGCATAATGTGTTAGCAAATGATCCAATTCGGCCTTGAATGAAGGATCACGCTTAGCGGCGTCATAATGTTTTTCGAGATCGAGAATAAGTGGCATGAGCGTTTCGGCAACAAATCTGCCGCCGAAAATGCCAAAATGGCCGCGTTCATCCGGGCCGGTGCGATAGGAGTTCACGAACGCCAACGCCTGTGCCTTCTTGGTTATTCAATTAAGTCCGTTCTCGCTGTTTCTGCCGCCGCAAGCCGCGCCGCCGCGATGAAAGCCGCGATCTTCGCCGCATCCTTC
>JBPYDY010000072.1:0-8439 GCA_051986155.1 Methylocella sp. | reverse complement strand
GGAATGGCGTATCGGCCGGTGCGCTGAGCGCAATTGGGATTTCCGGGTAGCGCTCGCCAATCCAGTCGAGACAAGAGAGAATTCCGGCCAGCGGACCTTCGCCAGATAAATCATCTCCTACGCATGGCAGGCCAAAACAACCGAATCTTTCGGGATCTCCGTTGACGCTTAAGACAAGGCCGCGACACTGTGGCCGCAACGCCGCGGCCGTATGGGCCAGAAGGGCGATCCCTCCAAGTTTCTTTAGAGGCTTATCGCCGCCGCCCATACGCCTCGCTCTCCCCCCAGCAAGGAGGATTCCGATGCAGCTATCGCTCCTCATCTGCGTCCCGCATGTGCTGGCGCGCGCAAACATTCCATCTTAAGGACGGATTGTTAAAACCTGTACCAGATTCCGGCCATCGGCCCGAGTTCGCGCCCGGCGTTGACCCCCTCGATGGTGATAAAGCCACCGATCTGAATCGACCATTGCGGGGCGATGTTATAGACAAGACTCGGCTGCAGCTTGGTCCAAGAAACTTGTCCGAAGTTGCTGGTGCCGTTGGTGATCGAGGTAAAGCTCTGCAGCATCATGGGCAGCGAAGGCAAAGGGCGCACCCCCATCGTAAAATCGAGAAGCCATTCGCCTGGTTGATTGCCGGCGTACAGGCGATAGGTCGCCTCGGCTTCGACAAAACTCTCCATACCGAGGATGTCGATGCTGCGCCCGGCGAGCCCGCGCAGTTCGAGGGACGCCGCGCGGCGCACCTCGAACGGTCCGAGCGAATCGGCGAACGAGGCGCCTGGAGACCGCAGCCCAGCCTGGAAGGAGATGACGCCGCCCTCATTTTGAAACAGCCGGACCCTGGCCGCGGCTTCGCTCTCCCCAAGCCCATTGTAGGACTGACCCGGCGGGGGGTTGCGGACGCGGTCATAGGCCGGCACCACGACCGAGGTCAGCCAATCGGTCAACCCATACTCGATATAGGTGCCGAGCTCGAATTTTCTGTATTGCCGGACGGGAATAAGATGCCCTTGCGCGTCGAAGGCGCGGGTCGAATCAGAGAAGTCGGAATAAACGATGGCTTGGCCATCGCCTTGCGGCAACAACCAAGCGCCGGCCCAAGAGTCTGCGACGCCCCCGCCGCCAATTCCAAGGCAAGCGAGAAGCCAACATCACCGCAGAGACCGCCCAGCGTGCAACGCACTGCTCCTGCCAGCACATGACGCTGAGCGTTAGCTAATGGTTGAGTGCGGTCTGTTAACAGTTCTCTATTATTGACAATAATTGTTACGCTGACCTGAAGCCGGGGGCAACCCGCCTCCTCGCCGGGCAGGGCGCAATTAAAAAAGGGCGCCTCCTGCGAGTCGCCCTTAATCCTCCGCCAGACGTGGGAGGAGTGCCGTCCGGCTGGCGCAGTTACGCCGCCTCAGAAGCCGATACGGTTGGCTTTACGGCCTCGTTTGTAATCCGAATCTGCCTCGGTTTCTGCGCCTCGGGGAGTTCACGCAGCAAATCGACATGAAGCAGGCCGTTTTCAAGGCGCGCCCCGGTCACTTGGACGTGATCGGCGAGCTGGAACCGGCGCTCGAAGGCACGGGCCGCAATGCCCTGATAAAGGATTTCCCTGTTTCCGGCTTCGCTCTCGTCCTGCTCGCGGGAACCCCGGATGGTGAGGCCATTCTCCTTGGTTTCGATTGAAAGCTGATCAATCGAAAACCCCGCGACGGCCACCGAGATCCGGTAGGCGTTTTCGCCGGTGCGCTCGATATTGTAGGGCGGATAGGTCGGCGCGGCTTCAAATCCCGCCGCCTGGTCGATCATGTTGAACAGCCGGTCGAACCCGATAGTCGAGCGGTAGAGAGGGGAAAGATCAAACTGACGCATTTCATTATCCTCCTTGGATAAAGCGAGGTTGCATGAAGGCTCGTTACAAAGCAGAACAAGAGCTTTGCCAGCTAAGCGTGCTGCTCCCAAGATTGTTTCTGCCCGCGCGCCCAAACTGGCCCGCGCACTGACGATGTGGGGGACGGGGTTTGGCTTTGCAAGGGGCAAGACAGGCAAGGATTTTAGCGCTAACAAGCTGGCGCCGGCGCAGAACATTTGCCGGGCAATTGCCGTGGACCTGAGCGTTTCGACGTTTTCCGATGGAACTGACTTCGACAGAAGATAACCCCGAGCCGCCCGGAGCCGTCGTTTCGGCGATCGCCGCGAGAGACAAGGTAATCTTGCGGGCGGCCCATTGGCGCTGTGGCGAAAATTGCGCCGGAACGGTCGCAATTCTTCCCGGCCGCACGGAATTCATCGAAAAATATTTCGAGCTTATCCGCGATTTGCTGAGCCGGAATTTCGATGTCGCGATCTTGGATTGGCGCGGGCAAGGCCGCTCCGGCCGCCTCACGAAAAATCCGCGCAAGGGTCACGTCGGAAATTTCCGGGCCTATCAGCGCGATCTCGACGCCTTGTCGGAACAAGTGCTCGCGCCATATTGCCGTCCCCCCTGGTTCGCGCTTGGCCATTCCATGGGTGGAGCGATAGCGCTTGCCAATGCCCGTTCAGGCCGTTCGCCGTTTGCGCGGTTGATTCTCACCTCGCCGATGATCGATCTTTACGGGTTTCGGTTCCGGCGCAGCGTTGAGTTCTTCGCCAAGCTGTTTGTATGGCTTGGCGTGGGACGCTGTTTCGTGCCGGGCGGCCGCCCAGAATCCAAAATGGCGGCAGACTTTGAGGGCAACGTCCTCACCTCCGATCCAATGCGGCACGCAAGGTCCGCGGCGGTCATCGAGGCGGCGCCTGATCTCGCAATCGGAGATCCAACAATCGGCTGGACCAATGCCGCCTTTCGCCTCATGCGGCGCTTCAAGCAGTCGGAATTCCCGCGAAGGCTGCTCATTCCCGTTTTGATCTTCGTCGCTGGCGCCGACCGTCTTGTCGACAGCGCCGCGGCAGAAGAATTCGCGAGCCGGCTCAAGGCTGGAAAATGCATTATCTTCGGGTGCGCGAAGCATGAGATTCTGATGGAGGCCGATCCGCTGCGCGAGCTCTTTTGGGCCGCTTTCGACGCGTTTCTTCCGGGTGAACCGACGCAGAGCCTTCGGGGAGCCGAGATTACTGCCTGATTTATCCGCAGCGCGGCACGGTGCGGGAGTTGAGGCGCGGAAGGCGTGGCTGCAATTGATCCTGCCTTGGCGCTTTGGGCTCACGCTAGCATCGGGAAGTGCCAGCAATGTCGACCAGGCTTGACAATCACCGCCGGTTGACTTTGCTGTGGCCGGCGCTAAATGCCGCACGATGCCGGGCAATAACAGGCGGTGAGCCGATGTTTCAGATCGAATTTGTTGGCGCGAGTTGCGAGGGAGCCAAACCCGAAGTCCTCGATCGAATGAGAACCGACCTGACCAGTGTTCCGCAGGTGGTTGCGCATGCAAAGTCGCTTTTTTCTAATGTCATTGTCCAGCGGACACATAAGCCGCTGCCCCATGGATTCCGGATCTTGGACAATCATGGCCAGGAAGTCGCACATTGGAGTATTGATGATTCCTAAAGCGTTATGCGGGTGCTTCTAGCTGGACCCAAGGCAGCGATCGAAGCAAGGCTCGTCCTCATGTCCAAATAAAATATTCAATCCTGCGCGGCAAAGAACTCCTCAAGTGCCTTCGAAACTGCTGCCTGCTCTTCGTGCTGGAGCCAGGGCGTGGCATCGGGAAACATCGTCAGCTCGCCTCTTTTACAATAACGCAGGCTCAGCTCGGCCAGTTCAGCCGCAAGAAAGCGATCCCGAGCACCCCATAGAATCCGCACCGGAATTTCAAGCCTTGGATTGCCGGCGGGCGCGGAAGCACGCAAGGCGCGGTACCAGTTGATCATGCCAGTTGGCGCTCGAGGCTCCCCCCATGCTTCCCGGTAGGCACAAAAATCTTCTTCGGAAAAGGTTCCTGGACGGCTCGTTTTGGCGAGCGTCTCAGTCATCGCCCGGAAATTTCCGGCCTCGAATAAAAATTCCGGCAGCCAAGGAAGCTGCATGAAAAACACATACCAGCTGCGCAAAATTTGCGCTGGGTGCGTGCGCGCGTATTTCCAGAAAACGCTTGGATGCGGGGCGTTTAGAATGGCGAGACGGCCGACGCGGCCTTGATGCCGCATGGCGCAGGCCCATGCGACGATCCCGCCCCAATCATGGCCCGCGAGCATAAACCGGCGGCGTTCCAAACGGTCGGCGATGCCGAGAACGTCGCCAACAAGACATGATACTTGGTAAGCCCGCCAATCCTCCGGCTTGCTGCTTTGGTTATAGCCGCGCTGGTCGGGGACAACGACGCGAAAGCCGGCGACGGCGAGCCGCGGGATCTGACCGCGCCAGCCATACCAAAATTCCGGATAGCCATGTAATAGAAGCACCAAAGGGCCGTCGTTTGGGCCCGCCGCGGCCGCGTGGATCGTGACATCGGCCAAGTCAAAAGTCAGATGCTCCAGTCCAGGATCCATAAACAGTCTCTCCGCCCGCCATTGGCACTCTTACTTGGGAACCAGCGCAGTTCAGGATTTTGCGCAATTCTAGGGTTCGCCTTCTGCGAAGCGATAACCGGCTCCGAGCTCAGTCAAGATCAGGCGAGGGCTTGCTGGATCCTCTTCGATTTTGGCGCGCAATTGTCTGATGAAGACGCGGAGATACTGCGCGTCATCCCGGTGCGCGGGTCCCCACACCGCGGTGAGGAGCTGGCGGTGAGTTAGCAGGCGGCCGGCATCGCGGGCCAGCGCAGCGAGCAGGTCGTATTCCTTGGGCGTAAGCTTCACCACGGTTCCCTCCTTTGTCACCAATCGCTTCGTCAAGTCGATGACAAGGGTGCCGCGTTCGATCCGCTCGAGCTTTCCGGCATCGCGCGAGGCGTGGCGAAGGGCGGCCCGCAGGCGCGCCAGCAGTTCGCCGATCGCGAAAGGCTTTTCGACGTAATCATCAGCGCCCGCGTCGAGGGCCATGATCTTCTCTGCCTCGCGATCGCGCGCGGAGAGCACGATGATCGGCGCTTTCGAGAAGGCGCGCGCTTGCGCGATGACATCCTTGCCATCCATATCGGGAAGTCCGAGATCGAGCAAGACGACGTCCGGTGCGCTGGCAGCGATGGTACGCAAGGCCTCTTTTCCACTTGCCGCCGCCAACACCTCAAAGCCGCAGGCCGTCAGCGCTGGACGCAGGCAACGCAGGATTTCTGGCTCGTCATCAACGACGAGAATGCGAGAGCCGCTCATTGAGTCGCCTTGCGTGCTGGCGGCACGACCGCGGGAAAGCGCATCACGATGCGCGTGCCGCGTCGTCGTATCGCGGGACTCTGCGCCACGATCGTTCCGCCCATCGCTTGAACGAGGCCGTGGCAGATCGCCAAGCCAAGCCCCGTCCCCGCCTTGCGTCCGTCGGGCCGCCCGCCGCGATAGAATTTTTCGAAAATGCGCTCGAGATCGGCGGGCTTGACCCCCGGACCTTCGTCGGTCACCGTCACGACCACATCCTTGCCTTCTTGGCGTGCGTGAATGGTCGTGTCCGATCCGCCTCCGTATTTGTGAGCGTTGTCGATGAGGTTGAACAGAACCTGCTGGAGGAGGTTTGCGTCGCCGCGAATGAAAGGCAAGTCGCGAGCGATGCTGACCCCAACTTTCTGGTTTGGAAAGGCCTTGCGTGCGCGCTCCTTGGCTCCCCGCACGGCATCGGCCACATCGACCCAGTCACGCCGGACCTCGACCGCGCCAGCCTCAATGCGCGACATATCGAGCAGGTTGTTGACAAAGCGCGTCATCCGCCCCGACTCTGTTTCGATCGCCGCCAGCAACTCCTGCCGTTCTTGCGGGGACATCTTGTCACCGAGTTCTTTGAGGCTCGTGATGGCCCCGGTTATCGAAGCTAGTGGCGTTCTAAGGTCGTGAGACAGGGAGGACAACAGTGTCGTGCGCAGCTTCTCGTTTTCCTCGAGCGCAGCGGCGCGTATAGACTCGCCGACAAGCAATGAGCGGTCAATGGCGATGGCCGTCTGATCAAGAATTGAGGTGAGCGTCTGCTCATCTTGCGGCGAGAGAGGCTCGGCCGCATCCTTGGGCTCTATACCGCAGACGCCAACCGTGCCTCTAGGCGTGACCAGCGCGCGAAATTGAAAGCGCACGTTCGGCAGCGTGCCGGTCCGCCAGCCAGCCGTCTCGGCCTTTTCGAAAGCCCAGCGCGCCGCCCCTGTCTCCGCCACGTCCAGAATATCGAGCGGTGGCCAGGCCGCGGCGAGACGCAGCTCACCGTCTTCTGGGAGCAATGTTACAGCGCATTTTGCTTCTAATGCCTTTTGAATGTGCACCGTTGCAGCCCAGGCCACATCGTCGAGCTTGGCCGCGCCAGACAATTTGCGGGAGATTTCGAACAGCGATTGTGCGGCATCCACGCGCTTACTCATGCTCAAGGAGTGTTCACGGACCCTGCCGGCGAGCGTTGCAGTGATGACCGCAACAACGAGAAAAACGAGCAGCGCGACAAACTCCTGCGGCTGAGAAATCGTAAGCTCGTAGGTCGGTTCCACGAAGAAGAAATCGAAAGCAAGGAAGGAGAGGATCGATGCTCCGATTGCCGACCATAGTCCGAAGCGGAGTGCACAAAATATGACCGGCACGAGAAAGATTATCGACAGATTAGGCAGACGCAGCCAGCGGTCGAGCAAAAGCCCAGCTCCAACCGTGGCAGCGACGGCGACGATCGCTGCGCCGATGCCAGCCGCCAGGGCAAAGTGCGCGGCAGGCTTGAACTTGCGCGGTGTGGCAGGTGGTTGCTCTGCCTCGTCGATCACCACATGGATCGCTATGCCTTGCGACCGGCGCAGGATCTCATCCGTCATGGAGCGGCGCAGGATACGGGCGAGCAAGCCCGCCTGCGACCGGCCCAAAACGATCTGGGTGACGTTCTCCCTTTGGGCATAGCGCAGAATTTCTCCGGCCAGGTCAAAGGCCGAAAGCCGCTCGATTGAAGCTCCGAGCCGTTCGGCGAGCCGCAACGCGTCATCGACTTTCTTTGCGCGCAAAGGATCGGCCACTTCTTGCCCGGGCCGCTCGGCGAAGACTGCGGTCCATTCGGCGTTGAGACCGGTTGCAAGGCGTGCCGCAGCGCGCACGACGCCGTCGGACGCAATGTCCGTTCCGACGCAAACGAGCAGGCGCTCGGCCGTCTCCCACGGTCCCTCGATGGCGTTTCGCCGCAGATAATCGACCACCTGATCGTCGACGCGCTCCGCGGTGCGGCGCAACGCCAGTTCTCGCAGCGCCGTGAGATTGCCGGGCGTGAAGAAATTCCCAATCGCCCGCTTCGCTGTCTCGGGAACGTAGACCTTCCCTTCCTTCAGTCTCTGGATGAGCTCATCCGGCGTTATATCGACGAGAATGACGTCCGCGGCTGCGCTCAACACGCGGTCAGGCACGGTTTCGCGGACCCGAACGCGCGTAATGCGGGCGACGACATCCGCCAGACTCTCCAAATGCTGAATGTTGAGCGTCGTCCAGACATCGATGCCCGCGTCGCACAATTCCTCCACATCCTGCCACCGTTTCGGATGGCGGCAGTCGGGCGCATTCGTGTGCGCAAGTTCGTCTACGATGATCAGCTTGGGCCTGCGCGCCAGCGCGGCATCGAGATCGAATTCCTCGATGACACGGCCGCGATAGCCGCATTTTCGCCGCGGCAGGATCTCGAGACCCTCTGTTAAGATCTCGGTTTCGGGGCGGCCATGGCTTTCGACGAGGCCGATCACCACGTCGATGCCGTCCTCCTTTGCGGCGCGAGCTCGCGCCAGCATCGCATATGTCTTGCCGACGCCCGGGGCCGCGCCGAGGAAAATCCGAAGCTTGCCGCGCCTGTCTTCCTCAACCACGGCGAGGAGTGCATCGGGATCAGGGCGGCGGTCGCCTTCTCTTTCCGTTTTCGCCATGCCGCGTCATCGCGCATCGTTGAACGCGGCCAAACATACTAGCGAAGCTCGTCGAGCGCCAGATTGAGCAGGAGCACATTGACCCGCGGTTCACCGATCAGTCCGCCGAACCGCGGCTCGGTTCGCGCCTCCACCAGCGCCCGCACCCGGCTCTCTTCGAGGTTGCGAGCCTTTGCCACAGCCGGAACCTGAGCCAGCGCGAATTGAGGCGAGATATGCGGATCAAGGCCGGAGGCGGAGGTCGTGACGGCGTCTGCAACAAAAGCATCCGAATACCCCGCCTCAAGCTCGGTTGCGATCGTGGAGCCAACGCGTTCGACGAGCTTTTTCGAGGTTGGACCGAGATTGGAGCCGGCGGAATTCGCTGCATTATAAGGTGCATCGACGGTCTTCGAAGGGTCCGCCGGATCGGCTGCGCTGGTCGCAGACGGGCGGCCGTGGAAATAGCGATCGGACGTGAAGCTTTGGCCTATCAAGGCAGAACCCGCAATTTTGCCGTCACGCTCGATCAGA
>JBPYDY010000071.1:0-2900 GCA_051986155.1 Methylocella sp. | reverse complement strand
GGGAGGTGGGCCGGTCGGCAGGGAGGAAACGAGTGAGTGTAGAACATTTCCGGCGGCGTGCCGATGAATGCCGTCGCCTTGCCACTGGCGCTCACAATGCCAGCGACAGGGTATTTTGGTTAGGGCTGGTAGAGCGCTGGCAGGCGCTAGAGCTTCGAGAAGAAGCCCAACAGTCTGTTCGAGATAAATCGCGACTAGCCCGCGACTTGAGTGTGCCCGCAAGTCCAAAGGGGACAGGCCGGCGTCGCTCACCTTGACCAAGCGAACAACCCGGGCCCCGGCCTCTTCGCTTATGCGCCATTTGCCCGGGAGGCCGGGGCCGCGCCATCGGACCATTGCGCCGCAAGCAAATTGCTTTGCATGGAAAAAAAGAAGCCCCGATCGGAAGGTCGAGGAGGCATGCCGATCGGGGCTAAAGGCTCGGCCTCCGCTCGAGACCAAGCCTGCTCACACTACGAGACCCGCTTGCCGGGGCATTAACCTAGATCAATGACGCCTCCTTCCCAGGCCACTCAAAGCTCTGACGCGGAACCGACGCAAGGCGCGAGGAGCGCACCTTCGCATGACGTTTACAATGTCATTGTTGCGGATGGCCTTGCATTCGCAATAGGCACGAGTGGTTTCCTTGTGGGCTGGTTCAGTGGCAGTTTTCGTCGGCAGCGGAAATTTCGCGCAGCAGATCAAAATCGAAACCTCGGCCGAGCGCCGCGACGCGATTAAAGAACAGCAACGACTCGGGGCCTGCGTACGGTCGCGAAGCGGCTTGGCGAGTTCGCGGGCACCGGACGTGGAGGGGACCTCGCACCGCATGTTGCGGCGACTAAAAATGCGGCTGCCTTCACCGAAAAGGAGATCAAGTGCTTATGGCGACGTCGATCCTTTGGTTGGTTCAGCGTTACCAAGGCGGGCGACGGGCTCGCGCTTATCGCCGCCAGGTCTTTCTGTAACGGCACCGACGTGACTGCGCCGATCGGACGACGCAACCATGACGCGTCATAGGCGTTGCATCGCAGGAACGCCTGCCGCCGTGAAGGGGTGCCGGGGCCCTCGGCGAAGGACGCCCGGGTTCCATGTGTCCACTCCCATTTTTCGAAATCTGTTTCCTTCCCTCGCATCGAGGAGGTGGTGATGAGGTCAGTCCTGGTTGCGCTGGCGCTGCTCGTGTCGGGCTCGGCTGTTGGGCAGGTTCCGCAGAATCCTCAGGCCTGTGCGCTTCTGCGGGCTGATCTGGAGGACGCATACAATCGTTTCATCACTTCAGGCGAGCCGCCGGCAGCGGCGATTGCTCTTGTCGAGCGGATGCTGGAGATGCGCCGCAAGACGGGTGACCCGTGCTACTGGCCGCCTGCTGCGCCGCCTTTGGGTGCGCGCCGATGAGCGACACCATGCCGATCGCCAACATCAAGAGTGACACCCGGCATCACAAGGATTGGCGACATCGAGGCCTTCACGCGCCGGATCGCTGAACCTGGCGTCGGTGTCCCTCTCGCGCATGAAGGCAACAGCTTTTTGTGTTGCCCTAGTCTCTCTATGGCCGCCGAAGCGATAAACCCTGGATTTCGTATTTGCCACACAACGGTGTCGCCCGGGCATTGGGCTTGTGAGCGGGTTCGACAACCGGCCGAGCCGTTCCGTATGCGTGCGATTACTGGAGAGGTCCGGCCATGATTCGCCCCCTTTATAGCTTTTCAGGAGGTAAGCCGACACACGGCGACCGCTTGTCGCCTTCCAAATTCAAAGCCTTAACCAAAGGAGGCGGCCGACGGGTCATATCCGGTGCCAAAGGTCAAAAAACATCTGTTAGGATCTCGACAGGCTGCAGGGCTTCAGAAAACGGGCCTAGCGGCAACGCTGATTTGCACGGACGCGCTCACGGCCAAGAATGGCGGCGCGACGCAAACCGAGAAATTCGCCCGGCTTTACCTTATTCCGGATATGGGCCACTGCCGTGGCGGACCGGGGACCGATCAGTTCGAGATGCTCCCCCCCCTGGTGGCGTGGGTCGAGCAAGGTACGGCAGCATCATCGCCTCGGGCACGAATTTTACCTCGGTACCGGCGACGCGCAACCACCGCTTTGCCCCTATCCGCAAGAGGCGCGCTATGTTGGCCTCGCGGACGGCGACCTTCCAGATGCGGCCAATTATGATGCGTGGCGCCGAAATAGCCTTCAGGGTCAGCGGGCATAAATGCGCACTGCCTTCGATGATCTCAATGAAGCAGCGGTAACCAGCTGCCAAGCGCGTGCGCTGCCTTGCCAGAACGTAAATGTCTCGCCAGTATTCCTGTCGGCGCCGTCGTCCTATGGCATAGCCTGCGTGCGGGCGGGTTCCCGCGAACGCTTGCGGACTGTCACAGAGCCACCGATCATTCGCGGCGCCCTCGGGGCGTTGCAACGGCGATGAGGCCAGTATTTGACGGGAGACCGCCTAGAGGAGGGGCAAGGTGGCGTGTCGGTCGCTCAACGTCACCAGTGCTCGCACTGGCGCGCCTATGAGCGCGCAAACCAGCGTCATATGCTGGAAAGCGTGATCGAAAACAACCAAACCGAGTTGCTCGAGGACCGCGTCATCAAGCGGGAGCAGGTCCATGAGCTCAGCGACCTCACCTCGGTGAGGTCCAGTTCAGCCAGCCGCGATCTGAAGGACCCGGCTGGGGATCATTTGCTACAGAACAATTCCGGCCTCGCGAACCAGTTTGCGGCCGCTGGCGGCATCATGTATCGCAGAGCACCGGCCGAAGGCTCGATTAGGATCATTCCGACCGAACGGCTAGGGAGGCGACTGTCCGCCTACTATTAGTTCGGGTTCAGGTCGTTACAGTGACGGAGAATTGTTCATGCAACGCCGTCTCGTCCTCGCGATGCTTGTCGCCGCAACGCTGCTTCGCGCTACCGCCTCG
>JBPYDY010000070.1:0-4303 GCA_051986155.1 Methylocella sp. | reverse complement strand
GACGCTTTGCGAAGCGGCGCTAATCGTCGTTGTCGTGATATTTCTGTTTCTCGGCAATTTGCGCTCGACGATCATTCCGATTGTGACTATTCCGCTGTCCCTCGTCGGAGTGATGATCGTTCTCTATGCGCTCGGCTATTCGCTCAATCTTTTGACTTTGCTTGCTCTCGTGCTGGCGATCGGCCTCGTCGTGGATGATGCCATTGTCGTCGTCGAGAATATCTATCGCCACATGGAAGAGGGAATGACGGCCCGCGACGCAGCGCTGAAAGGGGCGCGCGAGATCGACTCGCCAGTCATTGCGATGACGATCACGCTCGCCGCCGTCTATGTGCCAATTGGATTTGTTTCCGGATTGACCGGCGCGCTGTTCCGCGAGTTCGCCTTTACGCTCGCGGGCTCGGTCATCGTATTCGGCATCATTGCCCTCACCTTGTCGCCGATGATGTGCTCGCGGCTTCTAAGGCCGCCCTCCGTCAAGGCACGCGGCTTTCCGGCTTTCCTCGACCGGCTGTTTGACGGCCTTCGCCGGCGCTATCAGCGGCGGCTTCACAAAACGCTAAACTTTCGTGCTCTGACAGTTCTCATCCTCGCCGGCATCCTTGGGATCACCGGGGTCTTGTTCGCGTCGACGCCAAGGGAGCTTGCGCCGCAGGAAGATCAGGGGATCGTCTTCATGACGGCGAAGGCGCCGCAGTATGCGAACCTCGACTATATGGAAAGGGCGACGCAGCAGGTGGAGGCGTCGGCGGCTCCCATTTCCGAACGGGAGCATTCGTTCATCATCAACGGCTCGGCCGGCGTGCACGAAGGGTTTGCCGGGCTCCTTCTTGCGCCTTGGGGAGAACGCAAGCGCAGCCAGAAAGAAGTCATGGAGGCTCTGCAGCCGAAGCTTGCAGCCGTCACCGGAGCCGAGATTTTGGCATTTGGGCTGCCGTCGCTGCCCGGGTCGACCGGCGGGCCGCCTGTTCAATTTGTGATCAAGACCATCGCGGATTACCGACAGCTTGTCGACGTCATGGCCGGGATTGAGGCCGCGGCGCGTGAAAGCGGGCTATTTCTGTTCGTCAACAGCGATCTCAAATTCGATTTGCCGCAAATCGACTTCAAGATAGATGCCGGCAAAGCGAACCGGCTCGGAATCAGCATGCGCGATATCGGCACTTCGCTTGCTACATTGCTCGGCGGCTATTACGTCAATCGTTTTAGCTTGCAGGGCCGCAGCTATCCGGTCATCCCGCAGGCGCCGCGCGAGTTCCGGCTTTCGCCCGATTGGCTAACACGCTATCAGCTGCGAACAAGTGCCGGCGCGCTTGTTTCGCTTGCGACCGTCGCAAGCGTGTCGACAAGCGTTCAGCCGAACGGATTGCCGACCTTCCAGCAGTTGAACTCAGCGACCTTGCAGGGCGTGCCGTTTCCCGGACACACGCTTGGCGAAGCCATCAGCTTTTTGCAGCAGAAGGCAAAGGAGCTTTTGCCAGAGGGCCATAGAATCGATTACCAGGGAGAGAGCCGCCAGTTCGTGAACGAGGGAAATACGCTTATCGTGACATTCGTCTTCGCGCTCATCGTGATATTTTTGGTGCTTGCGGCGCAGTTCGAAAGCTTTCGTGATCCTTTCGTCATTCTCATTGCCCTGCCGACGTCGATGTTTGGCGCTCTTCTGCCCTTAAACCTCCTCGGCATCGTGGGCGCTGCCAGCATGAATATCTATTCGCAGGTTGGCCTCGTCACCTTGATCGGCCTTATCTCGAAGCACGGCATTCTTATGGTCGAATTCGCCAACAAGCTTCAAGAGAGGCAAGGCCTTGGCCGGCGCAAGGCAATCGAAGAGGCAGCAGCCGTGCGGCTGCGCCCGATCCTTATGACGACGGCGGCCATGGTCGCCGGCATGGTTCCGTTGCTCGTCACCGAGGGCGCGGGCGCGAACAGCCGGTTTGCAATCGGGATCGTCATTGCGGCGGGGATGAGCATCGGCACGCTCTTTACGCTGTTTGTCACGCCAGCGATTTACACGCTTGTCGCGCGCGACCATGGGGGGAGGCGCGAGGAACCGCTTTTGGAGCTAAAACAAGGATTTAAACCGGAGCGTTACGCGGCGGAGTGAAGAGAGGGTACTAAACGCTGGTTGCGCGGATTATCCCAGCCGCCGTTCGCCTGGCCGTCCTTGCGAGCCGCAGGCGAAGCAATCCAGTAGCACGCGGCGGGCCTGGATTGCTTTGGAGCTCACGCTCCCCGCAACCGACTCAATTTTTAGGCCGGTTGGCATCACGCGGCTTCTTGGCGAAGGCAGGCGCGGTAGAGATCGCGCAAATGATCGATCGGATCCAATCTGCCGTTCCGTTCGAAGTGCCAGAATATCCAGCCATTGCACGCGGGAAGGCCCTGCGCCAGCGCGCCCATCCGGTGGATCGATCCCGTCAGCGCACCGACGGAAAGCGTGCCTTCGGCCCGCACGAGTGCCGAATGCCGCCTGCGATCATCGACCAAAATTTCGCCAGCCCGGATAAGGCCCGCCTCAACGATTGCGGCGAAGGGGATGCGCGGCTCGGAGCGCTTCGCCGCAACCGCCGCCGTAGCACCTGCCGGAAGCGGATTCACGGCCGCAATCCGGGCTCTTGCCGCCTTAGCGTAACCCGGCTCCCGCTCGATCCCGATAAAGGCGCGCCCCAGCCTTTTGGCGGCGGCACCCGTCGTGCCGGACCCAAAGAATGGGTCGAGCACGACATCGCCTTCGTTCGATGCGGCGAGCAAGATGCGCGAGAGAAGAGCCTCGGGCTTTTGGGTGGGATGAAGCTTGCGCCCGCGTGCATCCTTGAGGCGCTCGGCGCCGGTGCAAATCGGCAGATACCAGTCTGACCGCACCTGGCAATCTTCATTGCCGCCCTTCAGCAATTCATAGTTAAAACGATAATTCTTGGCCTGCGCGCTCTTTGCCGCCCAGATCAGCGTCTCATGCGCATTGGTAAAGCGGCGCCCGCGAAAATTCGGCATCGGATTGGCTTTCCGCCAAATGATGTCGTTCAGAATCCAAAAGCCCATATCTTGCAATATGGCGCCGGCTCGAAAAATATTGTGATAGGTGCCGATCACGAATACCGTCGCGTCTTTCTTCATGACGCGGCGCACGGCGGCAAGCCAGGCGCGCGTAAAATCATCGTAGTCGGAAAAGCTCGCAAATTTGTCCCAATCCTCATCGACGCCGGCGACAACGCTCTGGTCCGGCCGCGAAAGACTGGCTTCGAGCTGCAAATTATAGGGCGGATCGGCGAAAGCGAGATCGGCGCATTCGGGCGGCAGCTGGGCGAGCTCCGTTATGCAGTCGCCGATAATGATTTTGTTGATTGGGAGAGAGGCCGGTTTGACGGCGAGCGGACCGGAGCGCGCCGGCAAAATCCCAGTACGCAAAACCTTGATCCGGGACTTCGAGCCGGGCGCTCCGGCACGCTGGCTACACATGAACTCAAACCGGCGAACACTTGACGCAAAGGAACCTGCCTGACTCAGGGTAAAGACCCCGTTTTCAGGATCGATCCCGGCGCGTTCCATTTTCGTACAAGGCGGGCGGCGGCAAAAAGCAACCGATCTGTGCTAGCCCTCTGCGGGTTGTTTGGCTGCCTTGAATGGCCGGAAGCTCAGGCGGTGCAAGGGGCATGGCCCATGGGCCGAGATCGCGGCGAGATGGGCGTCCGTTGCATAGCCGAAATGCCTGCCAAAACCATAAACCGGATAAAGAGCGCAATAGCCGCGCATCAGGCGGTCGCGCGTCACTTTGGCGATGATGGAAGCGGCAGCGATCGACGCCACAGTCGCGTCGCCTTTAACGATGGGCTCGGCCGGGACCAGAAGGCCGGACGGAACATCGCTACCGTCGATCAAGACCTGACGCGGTGCAAGAGTCAGCGCGGCAAGCGAGCGCTCCATGGCGCGAAAGACCGCCTGCCGGATGTTGATTTGGTCGATCTCCTCCGCGCTGGCGAAAGCGACAGCGACGGCCTGCGCATGCAGCATGATCAGGGCATAGAGCTGTTCGCGCTGTTCGGGAGTGAGGCACTTTGAATCGTTGAGCCCCTGCGGAATGCTACCCGGATGAAGAATGACGGCTGCCGCAGCAACCGGTCCGGCGAGCGGGCCGCGGCCTGCTTCGTCGACCCCCGCAACCGGCCAGATCCCTCGCTGCAAAAGCCTCCTTTCAAGTTGAAAATTGGGCGCTACCACGGGCCGGCCTTCCCGCCAAAGGTCAGTGCCTCGCAGCATCGTAGCCGGCGCGCAGGCAGGCGAGCTCGGCACTTTTCAGTTCACG
>JBPYDY010000069.1:0-7337 GCA_051986155.1 Methylocella sp. | reverse complement strand
TCTACCGGCCCGATATTTACCGGGAAGCAATTGGGCCTATGGGCGAGCCGGTGCCCGCATCGGACCTTAAGCAAGAGGGCGCACATGGCATGGAGTGGGCCGTTGACGCCGTACCCGCGCCAATTGACATGCCGGCCGATCGCTTCTGCGACGGGGCGGTGTTCGACCACGAAGCGGTCCCGCCCCCGGCCATGCCGATCCTTACGGCGCGGCGTAGCCTTTAGCCCCCCTCTGCCCAGGCCTTAGGCAGAAGTGACGTTTCGCCCAAGATCAGAGCACGCCAGCCTGGTTTTTTGCGGTGCATGAGCGGTGGCATAACGCTTGCCTGTGACGTCGTGCCGGCGGAGCGTTGCCAGCTGGCAGAAGGTCGCCTAAAGGCGGGCGGCTGGTACCCACGGGCTTTCCTCGCGAGCTAACGGCGGTTCGCATCCGGTCGTGTCCTGCAGTGCTTCGCGCTGCAGTTGCGAGTCGTTGGTATGAATTACTCCTCCTCATAGGGCACTGTTCGTTTGGCGAGACCGCGCGGCCGAGTTTTTTGCGCTTGCCAACGATAGTTCCCGCCCGGTCAACTCTTCCGAGACAAGAGCCCAGCCGCTGGCTCGTCGCGCCAGCATGCGGAGGGTATATTTGCGTTGATTTGGTAATGCGCAGCAATTATTTGCGAAGAGTCAGTTAGTCATTCAAAATGCTTAATAACAAGGCTACTGCGTAGCTATTATGCAAGCTGTGATAAAAGTATTACATCTTCAATTGTTTTCAAAGACGCGGTATGTTTGTGCTATAAACCATCAATAAGCCGATATATTATTGCTTCGTAAGGTGCTGAGGTTATTGCCTCCCGTTTTCTGGAGAAACCCGCAGATGAAATCTAGTCTTTTAAACAGTGTCGCGGCTTTGGCCTTAGGGGTCCTCACAGCCTATCCATTTGCGGCCGCGCGGGCGGAAGATAATGCGCTCGGTGCCGACGCGACGAACAGCGCAAACAGCGCAATAAGCGCGATAAGCGCGCCGCCTCCCGCTCCGCCGCCAGTGCCGATCGGCATTTTCGCTGACAACAACCTGCCGCAGGGCAAGTTCGTCCTTTCGATTACGCCCACTTTCGCTAATTACTCGGGCATTTTGATAGGCACGCGCGGGGTATCGAATGAATATATCGTCTCCACGGTGCAGTTTTTTCTTAACCCCAGCACAAAGGTGCGCATCGTACCGCAAGATATCGCCGTTGATATCCAAGCTGTGCGCCTAAGGTATGGCCTGACCAATGATTTCGAGATAATCCTTGACACGGGATGGGTCGAAAAAGCTCTCGATACGCGGGTCTTCAAGGGGAGTTCCGGAATCACGCCGCTTGTCGACAACTACCCGGAAACTTCGAGCATCGTAGACACCTTCCTGACAGGCGTCTATCGCATCTATCAAGACGACATCAACCGGATCCAGGTCAGTCTCGGCTTGTCTTTCCCGACGGGCACCGACGACGCCACGTTCAACCACTTCGTTGGGCCGAACGGAACCATCAGTAACATCCGCGGCTTCTACGGGATGCAGCTCGGCACGGGCACGTTCGATATTTTGCCAGGCGTAGTCTACTCGGGCTATTTGGGACCCTGGTCGTGGGGCCTTTCCTATCGCGCGCGCCTGCCGCTCGACTACAATTCGCAGGGCTACCGTTACGGGAACCTGCACGAATTCAACGGCTGGGCTGGCTACACCTGGATACCCGGCCTCACCACGACGTTCCGCGTGAACGGCACGACGCAAGGCCATATCGATGGCTTCGATCCCCTGATCAACGGCCCGGCCGTCCCCGCCAATCCGTTCTTTTATGGCGGGCAGAGGATCGAGCTTTTCGGAGGCGGATCGATCGACGGTAAGTTGATCGGTATTGACAACGCGGTGATCTTTGTTGAAGCGGGCGCCCCAGTGTACCAGAATCTCAATGGCCCCCAGATCAAGAAGGACTGGCAAGCCACCGCGCGCTTTGCCTTCAAGTTCTAGCGCCCGTCACGCAAATACCGGCTATGATCTACGCTATCAAGCGATTTGCCGAGGGGTCATTGAATTGCGCGAGGGATCAAGCGATTAAGGCCATAAGTGGCCAAGGAATTGCGTCGCGCTGGCGGGGATGGTGCCGAAGCCATTTTTGGCCGCGAAGGCCGCGCCAGCGAGGCGCCCCGGCGACGGCTGGCCTCGATCCTTACGAAAAATAGGCCTCCAAGATAGCGGCATAAATTTCCGTAAGCCCATCGAGTTCCGCAAGCGCGATATTCTCATCCACCATATGCGCGGTCGCCCCCAAGGACCCCAATTCAAGCACCGGGCAATAGGTGCGGACAAACCGCGCATCCGACGTGCCGCCCGAGGTTGATAGCGCAGGACGTCGCCCGGCCTTCTTCTCGACCGCATCCTCAACGAGCCTCGTAAACGCGTCGGGCTTCGTCAAAAACGCCAGGGCATTGCAAGGCTCGAAATCGAGCACGTATTTGGCCGCGACAGCATCGAGTCTTCGCCGCATCTCCGCCTCCAGCGTTTGAGGCTCCCAAAGATCATTAAACCTTATGTTTATGCGCGCCCGCACCTCGGCCGGGATCACATTGAACGCCGGATTGCCGGTGTCGACCGAAACGATTTCGAGATTGGACGGATCGAATTGCGCCGTGCCTCTATCAAGCGGCGCGGCGGTGAGGGTATCGAGCAGCCGCATGAGCTTCAGAATGGGATTATCCGCCCGCTCAGGGTAGGCGGAATGGCCCTGCCGGCCTGGAACGATTAGTGTGGCGTTGAGCGAACCGCGCCGGCCAATCTTGATCGTGTCCCCAAGCGCCTCACGGCTCGTCGGCTCGCCGACGATGCAGTGATCGAAACGCTCGCCTCTCTCATAAGCCCAGCGCAAAATCTTTTCGATGCCATTGACGGCCGGGCCTTCCTCGTCCCCTGTTATGAGAAAACCTATCGAGCCCTTAGGCGTGCCGCGGGCCGCAAAAGCGCAGGCCGCGGCAGCGAAGGCCGCAACGCCCCCCTTCATATCGGCCGCACCGCGCCCCCAAATCGCGCCATCGGCAACCTCCGCCGCAAAAGGACCAAACCGCCAGCGCGACGCATTACCCGCGGGCACGACATCGGTATGGCCAGCGAACACGAGATAGGGCGCGCTTGTGCCAATGCGGGCATAGAGATTGTCGACATCCGGCGTGCCGGGCGCGGAAAATCTCACCCTTTGCGTTGCAAAGCCCGCTTCGCGCAGCGGCGCTTCGAGAACGCCGAGCGCGCCGCAATCGTCAGGCGTCACCGAGGGGCAGCGTATGAGCGCGCGGCAAAGGTCGAGAGGGTCAATGGCCATGGTTCTGATTTTCGCGTGCAGCCTGCGATTTCACAATGGGCCAGGATGGCTTAGACTAATTGCCTGCGGATTTTGCCGCCAAATATGCTTTAGGAAAATTCTTGCAAACGGTCCAGGACCTGATTGATGGAAATTCAACGCCTCGATTTTGCCCTTAGCCCCGAGCTTGAGGAGCTGCGCGAGACGGTGCGCGCCTTTGCGTCAGCCAAGATCGCGCCGCGCGCCGCCGAAATCGACCGGAGCGACGCCTTTCCAATCGACCTTTGGCCGCAGATGGGTGCATTGGGCCTCCATGGCATAACGGTCGAGGAAGAGTTTGGCGGCGCGGGACTTGGCTATCTCGCTCATTGCATCGCGATGGAGGAGGTGAGCCGGGCGTCGGCTTCGGTTGGCCTTTCCTACGGCGCGCATTCCAATCTCTGCGTCAATCAGATCTGCCGCAATGGCACGGAAGAGCAAAAGCGTCGCTATCTGCCAAGGCTTTTATCCGGCGAGCATATTGGAGCGCTCGCCATGTCGGAGGCGGGCTCCGGCTCCGATGTGGTGTCGATGCGCTCGCGCGCAGAGAAAAAGGGTGACCGCTACATCTTGAACGGCACAAAGATGTGGATCACCAATGCGCATCATGCCTCGACCTTCGTCGTCTATGCCAAGACGAATATGCAAGCCGGCGCGCGTGGCATCACCGCTTTTTTGGTCGAGCGCGAATTTAAGGGTTTCCGCGTGGGCCAAAAGCTCGACAAACTCGGCATGCGCGGCTCGCCAACGTCCGAGCTCGTTTTTGATGACTGCGAAGTGCCTGCGGAAAATGTGTTGGGCCAGCCGGGAGATGGCGTTCATGTCTTGATGTCGGGCCTCGATTTTGAGCGCCTCGTGTTGGCGGGTGGCCCGCTTGGCATCATGCAGGCCTGTCTCGATATTTGCGTGCCCTATGTGCGCGAGCGCAAACAGTTCGGCCAGCCGATCGGCCAATTTGAATTGGTGCAAGCCAAGCTCGCGGACATCTACGCGGGTCTAAATGCCTGCCGTGCCTATGTCCACGCCGTTGCGCGCGCTTTCGATAACGGTTTTAGTTCGCGCAAAGACGCGGCAGGTGCCTTGCTCTTTGCGGCAGAGCACGCAACCAAGGCGGCACTTGACGCGATCCAGCTTCTCGGCGGCAATGGTTATATCAACGAGTTTGCGGCGGGCCGGCTGCTCCGCGACGCAAAACTCTATGAGATCGGAGCGGGCACAAGCGAGATTAGACGCATGCTGATCGGGCGCGAGCTTTTCGAGGGGCAGTGAGGCAATGAATGTCCTCAAAACCGCCATCCGGCAGGATGGGGATGGGTTCGCCAACAACAAAGCGGCGATGGAGGCTCTTGTCGCGGATCTGCGTGCCAAGGCGGCGCTTATCGCGCAAGGCGGCGGGGAGAAGGCGCGCGAGCGGCACCGGGCGCGCGGAAAAATGCTGCCACGCGAGCGCATTGCTGCGCTTATCGATCCGGGCACTCCTTTTTTGGAATTGTCTCAATTCGCCGCGTACGAAGTTTACGGAGAGGCCGTCCCGGCAGCGGGAGTGATTACAGGGATCGGGCGAGTCTCGGGCCAGGAATGCGTGGTTATTGCCAATGACGCAACCGTCAAGGGCGGCGCCTACTACCCGCTTACCGTCAAAAAACATCTGCGCGCGCAAGAGATCGCGCAACAAAACAATCTGCCTTGCATCTATCTTGTCGACAGCGGCGGCGCGCATTTGCCAAGCCAGGACGAAGTTTTTCCGGACCGCGACCACTTTGGCCGCATCTTTTACAATCAAGCACGGATGTCGGCTTTAGGCATTCCGCAGATCGCTGCGGTGATGGGAAGCTGCACCGCGGGCGGCGCCTATGTGCCCGCCATGAGCGACGAGTCGATCATCGTTGCGGGGCAAGGCACGATTTTTTTGGCCGGGCCGCCGCTTGTCAAGGCGGCGACGGGCGAGGTTGTGTCGTCGGAAGAGCTCGGCGGCGCCGATGTCCATGCCCGCAAATCGGGCGTCGCCGACCACTATGCTTTAGACGACGCGCATGCGCTGATGCTCGCGCGGAATATTGTCGCGCATCTCAATCGCATCAAAAACCTTGGGCTCGCGCTCTGCGAGCCGGCAGAGCCGCTTTATGATGCAAAGGAAATTTATGGCATCATTCCTGCCGATGCGCGCACGGCCTATGAGGTGCGCGAGATCATCGCCCGCATCGTCGATGGCAGCGTGCTCGACGAATTCAAGTCGCTCTATGGTACGACCCTGGTCTGCGGCTTTGCGCATATTTGTGGCTATCCCGTCGGTGTGCTTGCGAATAACGGGATTTTATTTTCCGAATCGGCGCTCAAGGGCGCACACTTTATCGAGCTTTGCGTGCAGCGAAAAATTCCGGTCGTCTTTCTGCAAAATATCACCGGCTTCATGGTTGGGCAAAAATATGAGGCACAAGGCATCGCCAAGGACGGCGCCAAGCTGGTTGCGGCGGTCGCCTGCGCCAATGTGCCGAAATTCACGGTCATTATCGGCGGCAGTTTTGGGGCTGGCAATTACGGCATGTGCGGGCGCGCTTTTGGCCCGCGTTTTTTGTGGATGTGGCCAAACGCCCGGATTTCGGTGATGGGCGGCGAGCAGGCCGCCAATGTGCTGGCGCAAGTGCGGCGGGAAAAATTGGAAGAGACCGGAAAGTCCTGGCCGGAGGAAGAGGAGAAAGCTTTCAAGGCGCCAATCCTCGCGCGTTTCGAGCGCCAGGCGCACCCCTATTATGCGAGCGCGCGGCTTTGGGACGATGGCATCATCGACCCGGCCGAAACCCGCATGGTGCTCGGCCTTTCGATTTCCGCCGCGCTCAATGCGCCGATTGAGGAAACGCGGTTCGGCGTGTTCCGCATGTGAATGTTCAAAAAGGAGGTACGAACATGACCATTCTCGTAACCGGCAGCACAGGCACAATCGGGACGCCAGTCGTGGCTTATCTCGCCGAAAAAGGTGTCGACGTTCACTCGCTTACGCGCGCACCGGATAAGGCGCGGTTTCCAGAGGACGTGAAGCCGGTGAAGGGCGACCTAATGGATGTGGACGCGATGCGCGCGACCTTGGCAAAGGCCAGCACGCTCTTTCTGCTTACTGCTGTTGTACCGGACGAGGTCACGCAAGCGCTGATCACGCTTAACCTCGCTCGCGAAGCAGGCATCCAAAGAATCGAATATTTTTCTGTCTTCGATAGTGACAAATTTACGAACGTTCCGCATTTCATCGGAAAGTACGCCGTCGAACGTATGATCGAGCAATTCGATTTGCCTGCGACAATCCTTCATCCGAACTACTTCATCCAGAACGATGCCAGGGTCAAAGACGCGGTGCTCGGGCTCGGGGTGTATCCAGTGCCGATCGGCGGCGTAGGACTCTCCATGGTGGACACGCGCGATATCGCGGAGGTAGCGGCGCTATGCCTTTTGCGCAGAGAGCATGCAGCCGGACCTCTTCCGCGAGAAGCGATCGAACTTGTGGGCCCGGACGTTCTCACGGGCGAGGCGGTCGCGGGCATTTGAACTAAGGTGTTGAACAAGCCGGTCCGTTATGGAGGTGACGATCTGGATGCTTTCGAGCAGATGTTCAGAACTTTCGTTCCTGGATGGAGGGCCTACGATACCCGGTTGATGGCGGGCCGCTTCCAACGGGACGGATTGGCGGCAAGGCCGGGAGATATCGAAAAGCTCACTGCCTTGCTAGGCCGCCCGCTGCGGTCATACCATGACTTTGCGATTGAGACGGCGCGGCAATGGCAGGGGGGCTAAAGGCCAGCGGACTTGGCTCGCCCGGCCGGGTTGATACGCTGCGCAGCCGAGGGGTGAGCTGGGCAGAAATTGGTGCAGCACTTGGCCGCCTCCTCCGCCAGCGCGGCAACTCACTGCGGCTTGGCGGCATCTGTAACGGACCGGCTGAAGGCATCGAACTCGTCGCCATAATGCTCGCGCGTATCGGGATCGACGA
>JBPYDY010000068.1:0-4474 GCA_051986155.1 Methylocella sp. | reverse complement strand
CTTCGGCGCTGCTGCTGCTGTGGCTCTGTTTCGGCGCGGCTACGGGACGGTGGGTACGAACCTTCCAAGGCGTCGTAGCTCCCTTCGTCACCGCTGTCGCTACCATATTTGCAATTCTCATCGGCTTTCTAGCCAACGACGTCTGGGATCACAGCCGGAGGGCTTCGGCCGCAGTGCGCGCGGAAGCCACCAATCTCATTTCCCTCCATGCCCTTGCCAAAGCATTGGGCAAGCCACATGAGTCGATTGACCGCGCAATCCTGGCATATGCGATCGCGGTTGTGGACCTTGAATGGCCGTCGATGCGCAATGGCGAGCCCGCCCCTGAGGCGGAGGCGGCACAAGATGCACTGCTGCAGGCGGTCGCGAAACCGGATTCTGTGGCCTCAGGCTACGCGCTCGATAGGTTGCTGCTCGATACGGCTTTAAGGATCAGGGAGGCGCGGATCGAGCGGCTGGCATTAAGTTCGGATTATACCGAAAGCGACAAATGGGCTTGCGTGCTTTTGATAGCCCTCATGGCGCAGATCAGCGTTTCGGTCGTGCATCTTAATGTGGCCCGTGCCCAATTCGCGGCAAACGTCGTTTTAACCGCGAGCATCATTCTCGTGATCGGGCTTATCAGGGAGAACGAAGGGCCGTTTCAATCGCGCGGTGTTTCCTCTGATCCAATCGCGGCTTTGCTCGATATCATCCCGGCGACTTGAAGCTCACCGTTTCTGCAACCGCAGGCGAACAGGCGCGCCTTGCTGCTGCCTAGGCTTGCGAAAGCATTATTGTATCGCATGAGGGCTATCGCTATAAGGGCGGCGGTTTGGGATTTGGGAGTCGCGCAAAGTGCCTGACCAGGAAACCGAAGGCGGCTACAAACCGTCCGAAGACGAAACTTTTATGAACGAGCGCCAGAAGGATTATTTCCGGCGCAAACTGACAGCCTGGAAGGACGAGATTCTACTCGAGAGTCAGGAGACGCTCAACGCGCTGCAAAGTGAAAATGAAAATCATTCCGATCTCGCCGACCGCGCTTCTTCGGAGACCGACCGCTCGGTCGAGCTCCGCGCGCGCGACCGGCAGCGCAAACTCATCGCCAAAATCGACTCTGCCCTCGACCGGCTTGACGCCGGCACTTATGGCTATTGCGAGGAAACAGGAGAGCCCATCAGCTTGAAAAGGCTCGATGCGCGGCCAATCGCAACGCTTTCGGTCGAGGCGCAGGAACGCCATGAGCGCCGCGAACGAACGCACCGCGAGGACTGATCCGCGCGGCGCTCTGGCAAGGCGGGGCGCACGCGGCCGCGGCACGCGCGTTGCGAGCTCGGATTCGAATTTCGGTTTTGCGCTCGCCTGAAGAGTGGAATTCCAGAGTCAGAGTTAGCCGGCAGTTCGGTATTGCCGCCCGATAGGACCGGGAAAGGTTTCGCCTATGTTTCACGATCCCGACTTCATGCCCTTTCGGCCGCGAAGCCGGCCCTCATACCGGGCGGGGTACGGAATTTTCTCGAGAACTTGCCGCCTGCTGCCTATCGCGAGAGGCTCACGGTTCTGCCGGGACTATGGCCGCTCGTCTCAAGAACAATCTTTTTGACAGATCCCGAGTGCATCGAAGAGATGCTGGTCTCGCGCGCGGAATTCTTCGCCCGTGACAGGATGACGGTGCGCTCGCTGTCCGCGCCGATCAATCGAGGCAGCCTGTTCTTCGCCGAGGGCGCGCACTGGAAGTGGCAGCGGCGCGCCGCGGCGCCAGCGTTCCGGTACGAGAATCTGTTGGCTCTGGTTCCTATATTCGCGCAATGCGCCAGAGCGCAGGCCGAGGTGTGGCGCAAATCTCCCCCGGGCGTGCCGGTTGACGTGATGGACGCAATGTCGCGCACCGCTTTCGCGGTGATCGAACGCACTGCGCTTGGAGAGGCGGATTCCATAGACCGCGAAAAATTTCTCACCGCCTTGAGGCTCGTGCTTGCGAGCGTCGCCTGGCGGCGGACGATCTCGCTCTTCAACCTGCCAGGCTGGACGCCGTATCCTGGATATTTCAAGGCGCGTGCCGCGACCACCTATCTTGAATCTGAAACCGTGAGGGCCATCGCCGCTCGCCGCGCCAAGGGCTCGGACCGGCGCGATATTCTGGATCTCCTGCTGTCGGCGAAGGATTCTGAGACCGGCCGTGTGATGACGGATGCGGAACTTACCGGCAATCTCTACAGTTTCTTGATCGCGGGCCACGAGACCTCCGCCGTGGCGCTCGCCTGGAGTCTCTGGCTGCTGGCAAAGGATCACGCGTCGCAGGACCGTTTGCGCGAGGAGGTGGTGCAAGTGGCAGGCCTTCGCGAGATCGGCTCCGAAGAGGCCGGAAAGCTCGCCTTCACCCAGCAAGTGATTCAAGAAACGATGCGTCTCTTTCCGCCGGCGGGCGCAATCGGGCGTCAGGCACGCGAGGATACGACGCTCGGGCCTTACAAAATTTCAAAGGACGAACCGATCTATGTTGCGATCTGGTGCCTGCATCGCCACGAGAAACTCTGGGAAGAGCCAAACACCTTCGATCCAGACCGCTTCGTCAAGGAAAAGGCCAAGGCCCGCCATCGCTACGCCTATCTGCCCTTCGGCGCCGGGCCGCGCGTTTGCATCGGCATGGGTTTCGCGATGCTGGAAATGACGGTCATTCTCGCAACTCTCGTGCGCGACTTTCGATTCAAAACGCTGCCTTGCCATCGCATGACGCTCGATGTGAGCCTAACGACGCGGCCCCGGGGAGGTTTGCCGCTGCTGATCGAGGCCATTTGAAGGGCTTTGCCAAAAAGCCGTTTCACGCCGGCCTTTTGGACCGGCCATCCCGGCTTGACGCAAAAACGCTGCTGTCTCTGCCTCGTTTGCGGTTATGCCTTAATCAAGGGCTCGCGCCCAAGGAGCCTTGCCATTTCGAGCTCGAGCGTATCAGCCCGGTCAGGCATTCCATTCTCTGGCGCTGCCGCGCCAGCAACGCTCGAACCGGAGGCTGCGGCACCGGCACCTGCTTGCGATGCCGCCTGGGCCGCCGCTGCATCGGCGCCCTGCGGCCCCGCGCAAGACTCCAGGCCTCCGCCCAGATCCGAATTGGCTATGTCCTCTGGCCGCGACTCTGGCGCCCGCGGTGCCACCGGGTGGGAGGCGTCTTGTGCGTGGCCTCGCATCGAGGTCCGCAACAACGGCGTGCCAATTGGTCTTGCGGCAGGATTTGAAACCGATGCTCGCTTCTGCGGTGTCGCTGCAGGCCGGGGAGAGGCCTCCCGCGCGGGAGCTTTGTCGCCGTGCGAAGGCTCCAGTCTGCCTTGTCCGTTTGCAGCGGACCAAGCGAAAGCCGGCTCATGGGCCCGCCCCGGCGTCGCAAAGGCAAGGCGGCTTTTCCTGATGCCGGCACCTTGCCCCAAACCAGCGTTTTCCCGGGCGGGGGGCAAGACCCTTTCCCGATTTTGCTCGATGCCTTCGAGCAATTCTAACGGGAGCTCTTCGCGCGCCGCTTGCGGTGGCGGCGCTTTGTGCCGGGACGAGGCCGGCAACGACGCTTCCGCCGGAGGCACCGGCGGAGGGACGGCCAATTCGCGCCATTCCTTCTCGCGCAGCTCGTTGTCGCGGAATTTGGCCTCGCGATAGCCGCGCGGCTCCCGGCTTTCTGCGCGCGCGATTTGGGCTTCGATAACCAGATCGTTGGGGCCGCCGATCATGACGAGATGTTCGACGTTGTCGCGCCGCACAATCACAAGCTGGCGCTTCCGGTCGAGGTCGAAAGCGTCAACAATTCCGAGCCGGGCCGGCCGCGTCCTGCCGTTCTTAGGCAACTTGAGACGGTGCCCGAATAGAGAGCGAAAAACAAACGCACTCAGTGCAACTGCCGCAAGCAATGCAATTGCCGACGCGGCAAGCGTGAAGCTGCTGCTCGCGAAAAAACTTCCGGTCAATTTCGGGCTCCTCAGATCCTAGAAAAAAGAGCTGCGGTAGCGAGAGGCGAGAAATTTTCGGCAAAACAGCTCTGGATGCTTCAAATGCCGCTCCTGAGACCCAATTCGCTTCCTTGCCGCAACACGCTTCCATACGCTTTATGGCGCACCGGATGAAGATTGGTTAACGAAAATCGTCAACAAGTTATTAATTGTTTGCCGGCAGCACGCAAGCCCGGGCTGTGGCGAGTGGTCCCTGCCAGGCTGGGATTGCGGATTGGACAGTGCTGCGCCAAGATCAGGCAAGTTCGCGGAAGGCTTCCGCGGAAGGCTATTGCAACCATACCCGTCAAGAGTGGGTATGCGCATGGGCAGTATGGGGGTGATATGCTGCTGTTCTATGCCGGTGGAACCGCGTTGGTTTTTGTCTGGTGAACTTGCATGAGCGAGCGGCATGCTTACGCGGATTTCCGCGACGCGCAGCGCAGCAAAGGTCTGACCTCGGCCTTTATCCTCGCCTTGCTTTTGGCCGCGGCGGGTGCGGCTATTTCGTTTCTGCCCGA
>JBPYDY010000067.1:0-3522 GCA_051986155.1 Methylocella sp. | reverse complement strand
CCCGGGATAGCCAACGCCATGATGGATGCGTTCAACATCGCACAAAGCAGGATTTCGCGCTCGCGCCTTGCCGGCGATCCGCCGGATGTGCTCATCTCCGTGCGTCTCGGAAAAATCGGCCTCTTCGATTTTCATCGCGCCGACGAACTTATTACCGTCGGCCGCGAGGCGGCGCGCAGAGCCATGCCCAGCATCATCGAAGACATTGCGCTGGCCATGCCTGATGGCGTCGCCGCTCCGCGGTAGGTTCTGGCCCCCACTAGGCGCTGGCGATATATTCGCGCATCGCCCGGTGCTCGTCTTCCAACTCCTCGAGCCGGTGCTTCACCAGGTCGCCGATCGATACAATCCCGGCAAGCTCCCCGCCTTCGACGACCGGGAGATGCCGGCAGCGGCGATTGGTCATTTTCTGCATTGTCCTATCGACGGTTTCATCTTCATGGGTCGTTAAGACCTCCGTCGTCATATGTCTTGACACGGTATCCTGAAGCGCGTCCGCGCCGCGATGACCTACCGCGTGAAGAATATCGCGCTCCGACAACATTCCGAGGATGTGGCCCTGCGCGTCAACGACGACCGCCGCGCCAATCTTCCGCCCCGTCAAAAGCGCGGCGGCTTCGGCCAATGTCCTGCGCGGCTCAATGGTGACGACGTCCCGTCCCTTTGCCGCGAGTATGCGTGCGACAATCATCTTGGCAATCCCTTCATGTTCTTATCTTCGTGTGCAGGTCCGCCGGTTGTCACTTTAGAATGCACCCGTTGAAACTATCCCGCAAGAAGAGTTTGCAGCATCACTCGATCATCTGTGCTGCGTTGCAGCGCCAATATTGGCGAATTGGAAGAGGTAATGAGTTAAATTTTCCTGGCTTCTTTCGAGGAAGGCTAAAGCCGCGCCGCCACGAGCGATTTGACACAGGCGCTCACGATTCCGAAATAATGGCGCAAGGCAATGCGGGCGGCGGCAACATTCCATGACGGCGGGCTTCACCATCACGGCTAGCGACGTGCTTTTGGTCGTCGATGTGCAGAATGATTTTTGCCCCGGCGGTCACTTACCAGTGCCGCGCGGCGACGAAGTGGTTGCGCCAATCAACGCGCTCGCCCGCCATTTTAGTAATGTCGTTCTCACCCAGGATTGGCATCCGCCGCGGCATAACTCCTTTGCGTCATCGTACTTCGGGCGCCGTCCCTATGAGACCATCGAAGCAAGCTACGGGCCGCAAACGCTCTGGCCTGACCATTGTATCCAAGGAACGCCGGGGGCCGAGTTGCACCCGGATCTAGATATTCCGCACGCGGCGCTCGTTCTGCGCAAGGGTTTCCGGACCCAAATCGATTCTTATTCGGCCTTCTTCGAGAACGACCGGAAAACACCGACGGGGCTTGCGGGCTATTTGCGCGAGCGCGGGTTCAGCCACATTTTCCTAGCCGGACTCACGCTCGAATATTGCGTGCTGTTCTCGGCTGAGGACGCAAAACGGCTGGGTTTTGCCGTATCGATCTTGGAAGATTCCTGCCGCCCGCTCGACATTGCGGGCTCGCTCGCCGCCGCCCGCCGCAGAATCGCCGAGCAGGAAATAGGTATGATCCAAGCCAAGGAGATCTCATGAGCCCCTCTTATCGATTAGATCCAGCCCTTGAGCTCCCGTGAAACGAGTTGTTGGATCAGCATCATTCCGGCCTCACTGTCATTAAGGCAAGGAATTAAGGCAAAGCTCTCGCCCCCGGCCGCAAGAAAAATTTCACGACATTCGACGTCGATCTCGTAGAGCGTCTCAAGGCAGTCGGCGGAAAAGCCTGGCGTCACCACAACCAGGCCCTTGGCGCCTTGCGAGGCGAGGCTCTTAGCCCTCGCCGCTGTATAGGGCTGCAGCCATTCCGCCCGCCCAAAGCGCGATTGAAAGCAGACGGGGCAGCGCTCGGTGCAAAGGCGTAGCTCTTCGCGCAGCAGCCGCCAGGTTTCAAGACATTGATCGTAATAAGGATCGCCCTTTGCAATTGCCGATTTGGGCAGTCCATGAAACGAAACCAAAATGTTGTCCGGAACAAAGTTTAGCCGGGCAACCCCGGTGCGGACGGTTGCCGCCAAAAGGCTAATATAGCTGCGGTCGGCGAAATAAGGCGGCGCAATACGCACCGCCGGCTGCCATCGCATCGCCTTTAGGGTCTCGAAAACTTTGTCGGTGGGGCTCGCCACTGTAGCGGCCGCATATTGCGGATAAAGCGGCAAAACCAAAATCCGCGTGCAGCCGCGCTCTTTCAGCGCCAAAATGCCGTCCGGAATCCCGGGCTTGCGATAGCGCATCGCCCAAGCGATGCAGTATCGTTCGGCCGCAAGGTGCTTTGCTTTTGGGTCAAGCCCCCCCGCGCTGACCCATGCGGCGAGTTTTTCCGCCTGAGAGCGGGTGATCGCCTTCAGCGGCCCTTCGGCCGTCTCCTTATCCCAAATCGCAGCATAATGCTTGGCGACGCGCCCGGGGCGCGCGTTCAAGATTATGAAGTTTAGGATCGGCCACCAGAGGAGACGCGGCGTCTCGATGACGCGCGGGTCGGACAGGAACTCGTCGAGATATTGGCGCACCTGCCAAAACTTTGGGGCGTCGGGCGTGCCGAGGTTAACCAGCAAAATGCCGATCTTCCCGGCTTGAACGGCCCGATTGCCTTTGGGTTGAGGGGAGGGCGCCATTGGCCGGTCTGCTCGCGCTGAAGGGATGGTGCAACGCAATATGTCCCTCAAGCCGGGCTCGCGGTCAAGCGTCTGGTTGGGCGTGAAAATTTTCGGCAGAGCTCGAACGAAACGCCTTTGCACGAATTGTCGCTGCCAAGATGCAAACCTTGGAGGTTTCCATGAAAACACTTTGGGTAACGCTTAGTGCGGCTATGCTTCTTGCCCAGCCGGTTCTTGCCGCCAACGCGGCGCGCAATCAGCAAATGCGCAGCGGCGCCAGTCAAACGACGAGCTCGCAACCGGCTGCTTCGCAACCGTCCGAGACGCAGAATCAGCAAAACGCGAGCTTGAAGCAGCAGCTAAAGGCCAATCTGATAAAGTCCGGTTTCACCAATGTGCGAGTCTCTCCGGAATCTTTTCTAATCCGCGCAAAAGACCCGCAAGGCAATCCGATCGCAATGGCCGTCACGCCTGATACTTTCGCGGCCATTGAGTTCGAAGGCGGGAAGGGCAACATGATGTCCGGACGCTCCGTTGGACAGGGCGAACCGAAATTCATTTCTGGGACTGTCCGTGATGCGGCTGAGGCCAATCTCACCAACACCCGCGTTCGAAGCATCGACAACCAAAATATCGGCACGATTTCAAACATTGTCGTCGGCGACAACGGTCAACTCTCGTATCTCGTCACTATGGGTAACGGCCGCGAAGTGGCAATCAATCCAGATGATACGAAGCTCAGCTACAACGAGAATGATGACATCTGGAACGCTACGGTGAGTGCCACCAAAAATCAAATCGATTCTGCTCCGCAAGCACAGGTGGAGTAGAGGAACGGCGAGCGGCGTCAGGTA
>JBPYDY010000066.1:0-2571 GCA_051986155.1 Methylocella sp. | reverse complement strand
TGCCGCGGAGATTTACGGCGGCAAAATCCTCGAATCTCATCTTGAGGACCACCCTGAAAACTACACGCGCTTCGTCCTGCTTTCACCCCGCGCCGGGACGCCGAATGGCGCGAACAAGATCTCCCTGGTGATGTTTCTGCTGCACCAGCCCGGCGCACTCCACAAGGCTCTCGAGCCGTTCGCGCGGCAAAACATCAATCTCATCAAAATCGAAAGCCGCCCCATCGTCGGCCATCCTTTTGAATATTCCTTTTATCTCGATGTGATGGCCTCGCCTGAAGCCCCCGGAACGCAAGCCGCCCTTACCGAACTCCGCCAGAGCACACGTGAAGTCCGTATCCTGGGCTGCTACGTTGCCGCGCCTCCCCCGGCCGTTTAGCCCGCCACGCGCAAGATTTGCCCTTTGTCGCGCCCCGCGTATAATCTTCAGACCGCTCGGCGCTCGATCGAAACGATGCGCCGCGGCAGGATCATTCATCTGCCAAATTCCATGACCTCGGCCTTTCTTGAATGTATCGAGCCGCGCTGCTCGCGGCGCTATCCGCAGGATGCCAAAGAGCATCGATGCTCCGCCTGCGGCAGTTTGCTCGACGTGCAGTACAAACTTTCGCCTCTCGACCCCTCCTCGTTGCGCCGCCTGTGGCAGCAGCGCAAAGCCGGAACCGCCATCGTGGATCAAAGCGGCGTCTGGCGATTCCGCGAGCTTCTGCCGTTTGTCCCTGCAGGAGCGAATGTCGTCAGCCTTTCCGAAGGTCGCACTCCCCTGATTGACGTCAACCACACCGGCGACTGGGCCGGCGGCGTCCGCCTGGCGATCAAACATCAAGGCAATAACCCTACGGGCTCCTTCAAGGATTTGGGCATGACCGCCTGCATCACCCAGGCCGCTATTCTTGGCAGCCGCGTGACCGCCTGCGCATCCACCGGCAATACCTCCGCATCCATGGCCGCCTATGCGGCGCGCGCCGGAATGAAGGCGGTCGTCTTTGTTCCGTACGGCAAAATCTCCACCGCCAAGCTCGCGCAGGCGCTCGAATTCGGCGCCGTAGTCATTGAGATCGGCGACAACTTCGACCAAGCATTCCAGATGCTCCGCGAACTGACCGAAGAGCTCGGCCTGTACCTCGTCAATTCGCTCAATCCCTTCCGCCTCGAAGGCCAAAAGACCATCGTCTTTGAAATCCTCGAGCAGCGCGACTGGCGTGTGCCAGATTACCTCGTCCTCCCGGGCGGCAATCTCGGCAACGTCTCCTCTGTCGGAAAAGGCCTGCGCGAACTTCAGCAGCTCGGACTGATCGACAAATTTCCTCGCCTCGTCGTCGTTCAGGCCGAAGGCGCGAGCCCCTTTTACACCATGCTTGCCGCGGGCGCCGCGGAGATCACGCCCGTCGAACCGCGCACCGAAGCTTCCGCCATTCGCATCGGCAATCCGGTGAACTGGAAAAAAGCGCTGCGCGCCCTTCGTCTCACCGACGGCTTCTCGGAATCGGTCACCGACGACGAGATCTTTGAAGCCAAAGCCACGCTCGCCAAAGATGGCGTCGGCTGCGAACCTGCATCCGCCGCTTCAGTCGCCGGTATTCGTAAACTCGTCCGCTCCGGCAAAATCGAAAAGGGTGCGGACCTAGTCGCCGTCCTTACCGGACATCAGCTCAAAGATCCCGAAATCGGCATCAAGCGCCGCAGCGCTGAGGAATTGGCGCAGCAGCGGCTGCACGTCGAAGCGGACATCCGCAAATTGCGTGCGGCGCTCGAAAGCGTCATGCTGCAAGCGACGTGAGCCACACTCATCGCGCAAACAAAGTGCAAGCAGGAAAGCTATTCTCGCCGCGCGAAGCCGCCCAGGTACTGGGCATCAGCTATCCCACGCTCAAACAGTGGATCTATAAGGGCAAAATCCGCACAGTAAAAACGGCCGGCGGCCACCATCGCATCCCGGAGCAGCAGATCGATAAATTCCTCTATCGCGCCTCAGAAACCGGTGACGTGCGCGACCGGCGGACCTTCTTTCGCAGCATCAGCGGCCGAAATCAGCTCATCGGCCGGGTCACCGATATCAGGACCATGGGCCTCATGGCGCAAGTGACGCTTTCGATCGGCGGCCAGCACATCACCTCAATTATAACCGCTGATGCCGTGCGCGAAATGCGCCTGGAAAAGGGCCAGACGGTGGCCGCACTGATCAAGTCCACCGAAGTCATGATCCTCCGCGTCTGATCTTGCGGCCTACCCTCCCGCTGTCACTACGAGCGCAGTCAAGCGACGTCCTCGCGCATCCCTCCGCTGGATGTCCGGCCAGGCAGCGAAGAATCCGAGTTTCACGGGTGTCACGCGGACCGAGCGCAAATCTAGGGTTTGAGATATCAGAGGCAGGCAAAAGCAGATCCCTCGGCTTTCCCGCCCGTACACGCCGAACAGCGGCTTGTGCCTGGGGGCCCCGGTTTCGGGGCTTCGGGATGCCGCATCGATCCGGAGCGGCTTCTAACCCACGGCAACAGAGCCTCCGCGTTGTCGAACAGCAGAAGCGCGAGCAAATCACGCGGTTTCTGCCGCAAAAGCAAAGTTCACTTC
>JBPYDY010000065.1:0-2241 GCA_051986155.1 Methylocella sp. | reverse complement strand
GAAATATCCTCTGGAAAGCTAACGCCGGTTTTTTCGGCGGATGCCTGCAAATTTTTCGGTCCGGTTAGTGGGGATGGGCCCTCCTGTCAAATGGAAGTTGAGCCGACCAGCCGGTTTAATGATATGAGAGGCGGCATTGTGGCAGCCGAGACCGATTCTCGCGCTGCCAAAGCGAGGACAAAGGTGCGTTTTCACCATCGCCCGCCGGGAAGGCCGTGATGCAGGCTCCTGCACTTGCCGCATATGCAAATGGGCCTTTGCGCGGCCGGGTAAAGCCGCCAGGCGACAAGTCGATCTCTCACCGCGCCCTGATCCTGGCCCTGCTTTCCTTAGGGGAGACGCAAATTACCGGACTGCTCGAGAGCAGCGACGTTCTCGCGACGGCTGCGGCTTGCGCCGCGTTGGGGGCTACGGTCGAGCAGCGCGACAAGGGGCGTTGGCGACTGCGCGGCTGCGGCGTCGGCACGCTGCTTGCTCCGCGCGAAACGCTCGATTTCGGCAATTCCGGCACGGGCGTGCGACTCATGATGGGCGTTGCTGGTACACACCCCATCACCGCTTCTTTCGATGGCGATGCTTCGCTGCGCAAGCGCCCCATGGAACGGATTCTTGCGCCTCTTCGCTTAATGGGAGCAGAAGTCCTGGCTCAGGCCCAAGGCGGGCGCTGCCCGGTCCTGCTTAAGGGCACGGCCGAGCCGGTACCGATCGAATATTCGCCGCCCGTCCCATCAGCGCAGGTCAAATCGGCGATTCTTCTTGCTGGCCTCAATGCGCTTGGCCGCACGTCGGTCATAGAGGCCGCGCCGACCCGCGACCACACCGAGAAGATGCTCAAACTTTTTGGCGCCTCCATCAATGCGGAGCCGCGTCCCGGAGGCGGGCAGAAGATTAGTCTCGAAGGCCGGCCCGAATTGCGCCCGGCGCCCGTCACCATCCCGGCCGATCCGTCGTCGGCTGCTTTTCCTCTGGTTGCGGCATTGATCGTGCCGAATTCCGATATTGTGATCGAGGGGGTGATGATGAATCCCTTGCGCATAGGCCTCATTAAGGCCCTAGGCGAAATGGGCGCCGATATCGAAATTCTCGACTGGTGCGAAGAAGGCGGCGAAGAAAAAGCCGATCTCCGCGTTCGCGCGTCCGAACTCAAGGGGATCGATGTCCCCGCCTGCGGCGCACCTTCGATGATCGACGAATATCCGATCCTCGCGGTTGCCGCTGCCTTTGCGCACGGAGAGACGCGGATGCGCGGTCTCGCCGAACTTCGGGTCAAGGAATCCGACCGCCTTCGTGCCATTGCCGAGGGCTTGGAATCGGCAGGGGTCGGCGCGGAGATCACCGGCGATGACCTCATCGTCGAAGGCCGCGGCGGCGATGTCGCGGGAGGCGGATTGGTTGCGACACGTCTCGATCATCGTATCGCGATGAGTTTTCTCGTGCTTGGCCTTGCCTCGCAGCGCGGGATGGCGGTCGATGATGTCCGCATGATCGCGACAAGCTTTCCCGCGTTCCGGGAGTTGATGGCGGAACTCGGAGCACGATTCCAATGATTGTTGCCATCGACGGACCGGCAGCTTCCGGCAAAGGGACACTCGCGCGAAAGCTTGCCGCTCATTTTGGCCTGCCCCATCTCGACACCGGCCTTCTTTACAGGGCAACTGCCCGGGCATTAATGGACCAGGGCGATGCTCTCACCGACAAGGATGCTGCGGTCGCCGCTGCGCGCGGCCTTGCGCTCACCAGCCTTGAAGAAAATGCGTTGCGAGATCACGCGATGGCGGAAGCTGCAAGCATTGTCGCCGCGATCCCGCAGGTCCGCGCGGCGCTCGTCGACTTGCAGCGCGCCTTCGCCCGCCGTCCCGGCGGCGCGGTCCTCGATGGCCGCGATATCGGTACGGTGATTTGCCCGGAAGCGCGCCCCAAAATTTTCGTGACGGCGAGCGCCAAGGCCCGCGCCACGCGCCGCACTTTGGAACTTCGCGCGCACGGCGAAGCGGCAGATTATGCCGCCGTGCTTGCCGAAATTTTGCGGCGCGACGCACGCGACAACTCCCGCGCGGTGGCGCCGCTCGTGCCGGCTGACGATGCCGTGGTGCTCGACACAACGGCGCTCGACATCGAGGCTGCGTTTAGGGCCGCCGTTCAAATCGTGTCAGCCTGCCTCGCCGCGCGCCCGCCTTCGCATGCCCGCGCAGGGCAGGGCGGCTGACCCTCGCCTTCAGGACGCTGCGCGGCAGCCGTCTC
>JBPYDY010000064.1:0-25635 GCA_051986155.1 Methylocella sp. | reverse complement strand
TGTAAGGCGCCGCCTTAAAGGGTTCCTAAACGACGATTGGCGGCATTCAAATGTCGTCGCCGTGCGCGGCTTCGTTGATGTTAATCGTCTTCAACTGCGAAAAATCCACGGCAACGGGTTTGTTGTTTCGCGCGGCCATCACCTGCAAGGTTTTGATCACATGCTCGAGCCTGCGATAGGTTTCCCGGTATTCTTCCGTCGTGACCGGAACATCAAGGGGGGCTAAGCAATATTCGATGATTTCGCGCGGCCGCTCCAATTTGTCCATTCGCCTCACTCCTTCGAGCACCGAGCTGTGGTTTATAGTCCAAAACGAGATTTGGCAAAATTCACGTGCGCCCCGCAAAGCAAGCTTGGCCCTCGTGCCGCTCTTTTGAATGCGCCCAAAGCTATCGCGGGTCTCCTGATCGGCTCCGTCCCAGTTGGGGGCAGGGATGCTGTCGCCGCAAAAACTGACGGCCAAAGGGCCGCATAAATTGGTGTTTTTCAAGCATCCTGGTCTTCCCGGGAAATGCCCGCTCCGCAATGCGCGGCCGAATGCATGGCTGCCGCTGGCGCAGCCAGGGCGTCATCGGAAAAGGGAGGAGCGATGAGCGCGACGCCGAAAGGCAAGCCGTCTTTGCGAAAGCCGGCCGGAACGGCAATCGCCGCGCAGCCCAAAAAATTCACGAATTGGGTATAGCGGCCAAGCCTCGCGTTGAGCCGGATGGGATCGCCTTGTATTTGCTCAACTGTGTAGATGGTGGGCGCCGTGGGCAGCAGCAAAACCTCCGCCTTGGCCCATTCCACCTCGGCGGCGCGAGCCAATTCCTTCAGCTTGTGCATGCCGGCAAAGGCATCGGCGGCGGTGTGGCGATGCGCGTGTTCGAGCAATTCGCGCACCGTCCTATTTACGTCGCCGGGGTGGGTGTCGACAAATCTGCCGACCGAGACAAGCCGCTCGGCAAGCCAGGGCCCTTCATAGAGAAGCGCGCCGATATCCCGGAAAGGGCGGTAATCGACGAAAGCAATCTCGGCACCGAGCCGGCGCATGATTTCGATGGCGTGCTCATAGAGGGCAGCATACTCCGCATCTCCGTAGAATTCGCGGTCGCCTGGCGAAAGCACGCCAACGCGAAGCTGCGAGGGCAGGGGCTTTTGAGCCTCGCTCAAAGAAAAAGGGTCGGCCGGATCAAATCCTTCTGCCACGCGGCGGACTGCGATTGCGTCGGCAACGGTCGCGGTAAGTATGCTCACGCAATCGAGGCTGCGGCAGGCCGCAAGAACGCCTGTATTGCTCAGGAGGCCGCCCGTCGGCTTAATAGCAACAATATTGTTGAATGCAGCCGGCACCCGGCCCGAGCCTGCGGTATCTGTTCCAAGCGCAAACGGCACAAGTCCAGAAGCAAGGGCCACTGCCGAGCCCGAGCTTGATCCGCCGGAAATGTAGTTGGCGTTGAACACCGAGCGCGGCGCGCCATAAGGCGATCGCGTGCCGCTGAGGCCGGTCGCAAACTGATCGAGGTTTGTCTTACCGACGACGAGCGCGCCAGCCGCTTTCAGCCGTGCCACAACGGTTGCGTCTTTATTGGCGCGATAGGCGTATGCGGGGCAGGCGGCCGTCGTAGCGACACCTGCGACATCGATATTGTCCTTAGCCGCGAAGGGGATGCCCCAAAGCGGCAGGAGCGCAGGGTTTGGCGCTCGCTTCAGAAGGCCGGTTGCGCGGTGCCTCAACTCTGCGGCATCAGTGAGAGAAATGAAGATGGCAGGGTCCCGCGCCGACTGGATGCGGGCGAATACTTCTTCAATTACGTCAAAGATCGCCGATGGGCGCTCGGCGTAGAGCGTGCGAAGATAATCAATCGTCAGAACGCCGGGCAGCACATCACTGCTCTTGCAGCGCTATGGCGAGGTCCCATGCCGTCAGGCCAATCGCGGCGGCAACCGTCATAGTTTTCATTGCCGCAAGCAAACAGAGACGATGTCAGCGCATGACTCGAAAGGAGCCAAAGCTCCCGGATCGTCAACCACGTAATCGACCGCCGACACAAGGCCTTTGTCAAACACGATGGTTACGGTGCAATTCTTCAGTCCCATGACCACGCCGCTTGCCGTGTAGCGGGCTGCTACCGAATAGGTGGCAATCTCCTTGGTCCCGGCTTTGGCGTCCTCATTTGGGATCCCGGCACAGGCCATAATTTCCGGGCGGGTTCGTCCAATCAGCGCCAACCTTGCGTCAATTGCATCTTGATTTTCTGCGAACGCGCAGCCCTGTGCCAGTAAACCAACCGCCAATGCCGCCTGAGTTATGCGCATGGTACAGCCTCCGTTGCCAACCTGAACCCGCGCGTTCTTATTCAAGCTAACTGGTTTCGGATTCAGCAATAGACCTTATGATGCTTTGATTTAGACAACAATTTGAACGACCTGGGTGCGCAACCGCTACATAGACACGCCCATTGAGCACACGGCCAAGTCCATCTGCATCGGTCCATCGTGTCGCGAACTTGTTACGAATTTCTGGGGCTCCGCGGGATCTCTTTGTGCACCAGACAGCCGTTAAGGAAATGAGCAACGGCATCTTGGACGATCTCGTCGATTTCCTTCGGATCTGGCGGTTGGCGCAGACCAATGAGGCATTGCAGCCGCACGGTTCCTGACAGCATTTCCAGGAAATACTCCGCTCCGGCATGGCTATCTGGCATCGAAAGCAGCCCGCGCTCGATCTGGCGGTCGAAAAATTCCGCCAGGAACGCGCGACTGCGGCCTGGGCCGAGCTTCCAGAATCGCTGCGCTACCTCCGGGATACGGGGGGCTTCTGCGATGACAAGACGATTCAGACTCAAACAACTCGGGGAGGTTACGATCGCCAGATAGTGGGTGCCGATCTCCTTAAGGACTTCTTCCGTTGCCAGCGGCGCAAGTTTTTCCGGATTCAAGCCGTGAAAGATTTTTTCGCAAGTATCGCTGGTGATTGCTTCGAAGAGGCCCTGCTTGCCGCCAAACAAGCCATAGAGAGTTTGCCGCGACCCTCCGGAAAGGGCAATCACGTCATCCAGCGTGGCCTCTGCAAAGCCCTTCTTTTCAAACAGTTGCCTGGCAGCGGCCAAGAAAGCCTCCCGCCGTGCGGCAAGGCGCTTGGTGGAGGGGACGGAGGCAAAGGCTTCGTCTGAAGCGGTCATTTTTTTTACAACTGCGTGAGTCAAGTCCCATCATGACTTGATGTGTACTGTACGATACGGTATTTCAAGGCCAACGTTTGTACTGTACAAGACAATACAAAGAGGGCCTTCACGCTGAATGGAGAATTAAACGATGGACCGCCCAACCTTGTTCGCTGCTGCGCTCGTGTCAGGCCTAACTTTCTCCAGCGTAGCCCTTGGGGCCGACGCCCTTGACGCTTCCGTCTCCGGCCCGGCGAACGGCACGAATGCCGAGCGCGGCCACTCAGCAGCAAGCGGCCCAGAGCCAAACGGAAGGTCGTTCGGGGCAAAACCAAAATTTTTAGTTCAGGCAGAGAAAAACTATAACCAAGCCCAGAACGCGGTTAAGATCGAGCAAGAAAAAATCAACCGGCTGCTTCAATCCGAAGCGCAACTGAGCCAGGCCGCAATAGCGCAAACGGGCTCTTGGTTTGAACCCCAAAAGCTGTGGCAGAAAAAGCGTGCCGCTGAGCAGAAGTTACGGTTTGCGCAAGAGGTCGAACGCCAAGCCCGCGCGGCGCTCGACAACGCAGAAGATCAGGCCCGCTCAATTTGGGAGGCTAAATGGTCAAGCTCCCATCAACCAATGCGACCATCGTGGTGGCAGTGGTGGTGAGTGGGCATCCGGCTCGCTAGCGGGTAGCTTTGTGAATTGCGCTCGATAGCTCCTCTTGTGCCCCGGCCGCCTGTTTGTTCGCAGGTACGGCCGGGCTTGCCCAGCTGCGCCCGCGAACAATCGATTTGCGAACCTTATTGCCTTCAATCCGATGATCGAAAGCATAGGGCTTGCGAACGCCAAGATTTTTCCAATGATTAGGGTTGACGCGCCGTAACGGCAAGATTAAGTTTCGCCCGTTTTTCGGGCAGGCCGTAGGTTTTCGCTTCCGTGGCGCCTTGTCTCGGAGATAACGGACCTAAACGCTGCCGTCTCTAACGAAGTAACGATAACTCATCGGACCAAAAGTTCGCCAGATCCAAGGTTTCGCTTGGAGCGGCGAATGCGTTTGGATCGACAGTGGCAAGAGCGCGGCTTTGCCGCCGCGGTCCTCTGCCGCATCGGGGGTGCCGAGGGGTTTGCCGGCCAGGCGGAGCTTTGGCTTAGGCATGCGTGCCCCGTTTTTGCGCGCGGCCGGAGGCTTCAGAATTTGGTCTCGCTGAGACCTCTGCGGCCGTGCTAGGAAGAATTGCGAGATTGCCGGAAAGAGACGAAAGAGTCCTGAAGGAACAACAAAGTAAAGAGCGATGCCGACGATCAGTCAATTGATCCGCAAGCCGCGGCGGGAGAAGATCTATCGCGAAAAGGCGCGCCACCTCGGGGCGTGTCCGCAGAAGCGGGGGGTCTGCACCCGCGTCTATACGACGACGCCGAAAAAGCCGAATTCCGCCTTGCGCAAGGTTGCCAAGGTGCGCCTGACCAATGGGTTCGAGGTCATAGGCTATATTCCGGGCGAGGGCCATAACTTGCAGGAGCACTCGGGGGTCATGATTCGCGGCGGGCGGGTAAAGGATCTGCCCGGCGTGCGCTACCATATTTTGCGCGGCGTACTCGATACCCAAGGAGTCAAGAACCGCAAGCAGCGCCGGTCCAAGTACGGCGCCAAGCGGCCGAAGTGAGGGATCGCGAGGCCAATTGCCTGCTAGCCGAGCAGAGTGCTTTTAGCGCCCAGTCGTGCAGGACGTAACACCTTAAACGGAGCGACCGAATGTCACGCCGCCATCGTGCCGAAAAACGGGACATTATTCCGGACGCGAAGTTCGCGGATGTCGTCGTCACCAAGTTCATGAATTCGATCATGTACAACGGGAAGAAGTCGATTGCCGAGGCGATCGTCTATGGGTCCTTTGAGTCGATCGAGCAAAAATCGCGCTCCGAGCCGCTTGCGGTTTTTAAGCACGCGATAGAGAACGTCGCGCCTTCCATCGAGGTTCGCTCGCGCCGGGTCGGCGGCGCCACCTATCAGGTGCCGGTCGAGGTTCGCCCGGAGCGCCGGCAAGCGTTAGCTATCCGCTGGATCATCAATGCGGCGCGCGGCCGCAACGACAAGACGATGGTCGACCGGCTTTCGGCGGAATTGCTGGATGCCGCAAACAATCGCGGCAATGCCGTTAAGAAGCGGGAAGATACCCACCGCATGGCGGAAGCCAACCGGGCCTTTTCGCATTACCGCTGGTAGCTGATATTTGTTTTCGCCCGAAGGAATATTGCCATGCCCCGCAGCCATCCAATCGAAGACTACCGCAACTTCGGTATTATGGCCCATATCGACGCGGGCAAGACTACAACGACCGAGCGGATACTTTATTACTCCGGCAAGTCGCACAAGATCGGCGAAGTCCATGATGGCGCCGCCACCATGGATTGGATGGAGCAGGAGCAGGAGCGCGGCATAACGATTACCTCTGCCGCGACAACGACCTTCTGGCAAGGCAAGCGCCTCAACATCATCGACACCCCTGGCCATGTCGATTTTACGATCGAGGTCGAGCGCTCGCTGCGGGTGCTTGACGGCGCGATATGTGTCCTCGACGGCAACCAAGGCGTGGAGCCGCAGACGGAAACCGTCTGGCGCCAGGCCGACAAATATAATGTGCCGCGCATCGTCTTTGTTAACAAAATGGATAAGGTCGGTGCGGACTTCTACCGCTGCGTCAATGACATCAAAGCCAAAGTCGGAGGCCGTCCGGTCTGCGTTCAGCTGCCGCTTGGCTCGGAAGCGGATTTTAAGGGCGTTATCGACCTCCTCCGGATGAAAGCCGTGGTCTGGGAAGAGGAGGGGCTCGGCGCGAGATATGCCGATGCGGAAATTCCCGAAAGTTTGAAGGCCAAGGCCGAGGAATACAGACACGCGCTTGTCGAAGCGGCTGTCGAACTCGACGACGAGGTGATGGCTGCGTATCTTGACGGTAGAGAGCCGGACATTGCGACGCTGAAGCGGCTTGTGCGCAAGGCGGTCCGCGACATTGCCTTCATCCCCGTGCTCTGCGGCTCGGCATTCAAGAACAAGGGCGTTCAGCCCTTGCTCGACGCGGTCGTTGATTTTCTGCCTTCGCCGAACGACCGAGAGGCGATCAAAGGTGCCGATGCGAACACCGGCGCAGACGTGGTGCGTCTGCCGCGCGACGAGGATCCCTTTTCTATGCTTGCTTTCAAGATCATGGACGATCCTTTTGTCGGCACGATTACCTTTGCCCGGGTTTATTCCGGCCATGTCGAGTCGGGCACGACCGTGCTCAACTCGACCAAGGGCAAGAAGGAACGGATTGGCCGCATGCTGCTTATGCACGCTAACAACCGTGAGGATATCAAGGAGGCCTATTCGGGCGATATCGTCGCGCTTGCGGGCTTAAAGGAGACAAGAACCGGAGACACGCTTTGCGATCTTCATAAGCCAGTCATCCTCGAGCGCATGGAATTTCCGGACCCCGTCATCGAGATCGCCATCGAACCGAAATCCAAGGCCGACCAGGAAAAGCTCGGCGTCGCCTTGGCGAAGCTCGCCGCGGAAGATCCTTCTTTCCGCGTTTCCACAGATGTGGAATCCGGGCAAACGATTCTGAAGGGGATGGGCGAGCTTCACCTCGACATCAAGGTCGATATCCTGCGCCGCAATTACAAGGTCGACGCCAATATTGGTGCGCCGCAGGTCGCCTATCGGGAGAAGATGACAAGGCGCGTGGAAATTCCTTATACCCACAAGAAACAGACTGGCGGGGCCGGTCAGTTCGCCGAGGTCAAAATCATCTTTGAGCCGAACGAGACCGGCAAGGGTTCAAGCTTCGAATCGCAGGTCGTGGGTGGCGCGGTGCCGAAGGAATATGTGCCCGGCGTCGAAAAAGGGATCGAAAGTGTTTTGGGATCTGGCGTCCTTGCCGGTTTCCCGGTCGTCGATGTCAAGGCGACGCTGGTCGACGGCAAGTATCATGACGTCGATTCCTCGGTCCTGGCCTTCGAGCTCGCTGGACGCGGGGCATGCCGCGAGGCGTTGCAGCGAGGGGGCTGTGTGCTACTCGAACCGATTATGAAAGTCGAGGTCACGACGCCGGAGGATTACACCGGCTCGGTCATGGGCGACCTTCTGGGCAGGCGCGGGCACGTCCACGGTCAAGATATGCGCGGCAATGCGGTTGTGATTAACGCAATGGTTCCCCTCGCCAATATGTTTGGCTATGTCAATCAGCTGCGATCAATGACCCAGGGCCGAGCGAACTACACGATGCAATTCGATCATTATGAGCAGGTCCCAGCGGGCGAAGCGGGAAAGATTCAGGCCAAATATGCCTGATCCAATCGTCCTGCGCGGGAGCAAATTTAGAGGAGCCAGACAATGGGCAAGGAAAAGTTCCAACGGACAAAGCCGCATTGCAATATCGGGACAATCGGTCACGTGGACCACGGCAAGACGACGCTGACGGCGGCAATCACCAAGGTCCTGGCCGAGACCGGGGGAGCGACATTTACCGCCTATGACCAGATCGACAAGGCGCCGGAGGAAAAGGCGCGCGGAATCACGATCGCGACGGCGCATGTCGAATATCAGACTGCCAAGCGGCACTACGCCCATGTCGATTGCCCGGGCCATGCGGATTACGTGAAAAACATGATCACCGGCGCAGCGCAGATGGACGGCGCCATTCTCGTCGTCTCGGCCGCCGATGGGCCCATGCCGCAGACGCGCGAACACATTCTGCTCGCAAGGCAGGTGGGCGTCCCGGCAATTGTCGTCTACCTGAACAAGGTCGATATGGTCGATGACCCGGAGCTCCTGGAGCTTGTCGAGCTTGAACTGCGCGAGCTGTTGTCAAAGTACAATTTTCCCGGTGACGACATCCCGATCGTTCGCGGATCGGCCCTCTTCGCGCTCGAGGGCCGGAACCCAGAGCTTGGGCGTGATTCCATATTGAAGCTCTTGGACGCCGTGGACTCCTACATTCCTCAACCTGAGCGGCCGGTCGATCAGCCCTTCTTGATGCCGGTCGAGGACGTGTTCTCGATTTCTGGCCGCGGCACTGTCGCAACAGGTAGGGTCGAGCGCGGGGCGATTAAGGTCGGCGAAGAGGTCGAGATCGTTGGCTTGAGGCCGACCGCGAAGACGACCGTGACTGGCGTCGAGATGTTCCGCAAACTGCTCGATCAGGGCCAGGCGGGAGACAATATCGGCGCGCTGTTGCGCGGCACCAAGCGCGAAGAAGTTGAGCGCGGACAGGTCTTATGCAAGCCAGGCTCAGTGAGGCCACACACCAAGTTCAAGGCAGAAGCCTATATTCTGACCAAGGACGAGGGCGGGCGCCACACGCCATTTTTCAGCAATTACCGGCCGCAATTTTATTTCCGGACGACGGACGTGACTGGGGTCGTGACCTTGCCCGAGGGCACGGAGATGGTGATGCCCGGCGACAACATAACGATGGACGTCGAACTCATTGCTCCGATCGCCATGGAGGAGAAGCTGCGCTTCGCCATCCGCGAAGGCGGCCGGACCGTCGGCGCAGGGGTTGTCTCTGCGATTTCGGAATGACGAACGGCTCCATTAGTAACCTCTCTTTCTGCCGACGCCCTGGGTATCGGCATAAAGAGAATCGAGTAGGCTGAGCCGCCTTTGCGCGGACCCATGGCGGAGGCAGGAAACGGTCGAGATGAACGGTCAGAACATTCGCATTCGACTGAAGGCATTCGATCATCGAATCCTCGATACCTCCACGAAGGAAATCGTTTCGACGGCGAAACGCACGGGAGCTCAGGTGCGCGGGCCAATTCCGCTGCCGACGAGAATCGAAAAATTTACCGTTAACCGTTCGCCGCATGTCGACAAGAAATCGCGCGAACAGTTCGAAATGAGAACACATAAGCGCGTTCTCGACATTGTCGATCCGACGCCGCAGACGGTTGACGCTTTGATGAAGCTTGATCTTGCCGCTGGCGTTGATGTCGAGATCAAGCTATGAGCGTTCGAATTTCGAACGAGGGAATTTTTAAGCTGCCGGCTTGGGGGCCGGGGCGATAAGGGAATGCAACGATGCGGTCAGGCGTCATCGCGCGAAAACTTGGCATGACCCGCGTCTTCACGGCCGCCAGTGAACACGTGCCAGTGACCGTCTTGAAGCTCGACGGCTGTCAGGTCGTGGCGCATCGGACCAAGGACCGCGATGGCTATACTGCAGTCCAGCTGGGTGCTGGCCGGGCAAAGGTCAAGAACGTGTCGAAGGCGGAACGCGGCCGATTTGGGCTTGCCAAGGTCGAGCCCAAAATGAAGCTCGCCGAATTTCGTGTGGGTGAAGAGGGGCTACCTCCGGTCGGCGCCGAAATCACCGCGGATCATTTCGTCGTTGGCCAGTTCGTCGACGTGACAGGAACGAGCACGGGCAAGGGCTTTGCGGGCGCAATGAAACGCTGGAATTTTAGTGGCTTGCGGGCGTCGCACGGGGTGTCGATCTCCCACCGTTCGCATGGCTCGACCGGCGGCAGGCAGGATCCGGGCAAGACGTTTAAGAACAAGAAAATGGCCGGACACCTTGGCGCCGAGCGGGTGACGACGTTGAATTTGCGGGTTGTTGAAACCGATGCCGAGCGCGGACTTATTCTCGTTGAAGGCGCGGTCCCAGGGACAGCGGGGAGCTGGATTTATGTCCGCGATGCCGTGAAAAAGGCGCTTCCGAAAGAGGCGCCGAGACCCGGAAAATTCCGCATGGCGGAGGCCACCTCTGGCGGTGCGGCCGGCGAGGAAGCGGAGCCCGGCGCATGAAGGTCGACATCACTTCTCTCGACGGCGAGAACGCTGGCTCGATCGATCTCGATGACGCAATCTTTGGACTTGCACCGCGCGAGGACTTGATCGCGCGCATGGTGCGCTATCAGCTCGCCAAACGCCGTGCCGGAACGCATGAGACGCTCGGCAGGTCGGACATCGCGCGCACCGGCAAGAAATTATACAAGCAGAAGGGGACAGGCTCGGCGCGGCACGGATCGGCGCGAGTGCCCCAGTTTCGCGGCGGCGGACGCGCCTTTGGGCCCGTTGTGCGCACGCATGCGCATGGTTTGCCAAAAAAGCTGCGCGCGCTCGCGCTTAAACATGCACTCTCCGCCAAAGCCAAGGAGGGCCACATTATGGTCTTTGCCGAGGCCCGTTCGGCAGATGCTAAGACTAAATCCTTGAAGACGAGCTTTGCCAAACTTGGACTCGTCAATGCCCTTATTGTCGATGGCGCGGAGCCGGAGAAGAACTTCCAGCTTGCCGCGCGCAACATTCCGCAGATCGACGTCCTGCCGGTTCAGGGCATCAATGTCTACGATATTCTCCGCCGCGACAAGCTCGTCTTGACCAAAGCCGCGATCGAAGCCTTGGAGGCGCGTTTGAAATGAGCCCAGCCAAAATTGCTCGTGACGCTGCGCGTTACGACGTAATCGTCGCCCCCGTCATCACCGAAAAGGCAACGATGGCGTCGGAATCAAATCAGGTCCTCTTCAAGGTCCGCAGAAACGCATCCAAGCCGGAAATCAAGGAGGCAGTCGAAAGCCTGTTCGATGTAAAGGTAGCGGCCGTCAACACGCTCATTCGGAAGGGTAAACGCAAATTGTTCAAGGGCACCCGCGGTGTCCAATCCGACGTCAAGAAGGCCGTGGTGACTCTCGCCGAGGGTCATAAGATCGACGTAACGACGGGGCTTTGAGCCGATGCGAGGGGTGCACCAATGGCACTGAAAACCTTTAAGCCGGTTACGCCGGGCCGCCGCCAGCTCGTGATCGTCGACCGGGCGGGGATTTATAAAGGCAAGCCCCTGAAGCAGCTGACCGAAGGCAAGCCGGGTTCGGGCGGCCGCAACAACAACGGCCGTATCACCGTGCGGTTTCGCGGCGGCGGCCACAAACAGAGCTACCGGGTGGTCGATTTCAAGCGGCGCAAGCTCGATGTGGCTGCCAAGGTCGAGCGGATCGAATATGACCCGAACCGCACGGCTTTTGTCGCCCTCATCCGCTACGCTGATGGCGAGCGCGCATATATTTTGGCACCGCAGCGGCTTGCCGCGGGCGACGAGGTGATTGCCGGCCTGCAGGCGGATGTGAAACCCGGCAATGCAATGGCGCTCGGCAACATTCCCATCGGCACCATCGTCCATAATGTCGAGATGAAGATTGGGAAGGGCGCGGCAATCGCGCGGGCGGCGGGCACATATGCGCAGGTCGTCGGCCGCGATGAGGGCTACGTCATTTTGCGCCTGAACTCGGGCGAACAGCGCCTTATCCACGGCCAATGCTTTGCCACCATCGGGGCTGTTTCCAATCCCGATCACATGAATATCTCGCATGGGAAGGCGGGCCGACGCCGCTGGCTCGGGCGAAGGCCGCATAACCGCGGGGTGACCATGAATCCGGTGGACCATCCTCATGGCGGAGGCGAGGGCCGCACCTCGGGAGGAAGGCACCCAGTCACGCCTTGGGGCCAACCGACAAAGGGCATGAAGACAAGGACCAATAAGGCCACCGCCAAATTCATCGTGACCTCGCGTCACAAGAGCAAAAAGAAGGGTTGACCATGGCGCGCTCGATCTGGAAAGGCCCGTTTATCGACGGCTATCTGCTGAAAAAGGCGGAGAACGCGCGCAATTCCGGGCGATCCGAAATCATCAAAATCTGGAGCCGCCGGTCGACGATATTACCGCAGTTCGTTGGCCTCACATTCGGCGTGTACAATGGCCACAAGCACATTCCCGTTTCCGTGACTGAGGACATGATCGGCCACAAATTCGGCGAGTTTTCCCCGACGCGGACGTTTCATGGCCACACCGGGGATAAAAAAGCCAAGCGAGTCTGAGCGAGAGCGATCATGGGCAAGCAGCAGGCGCCGCGGGCGCTAAAGGAAAACGAAGCCAAGGCAGTGACCAGAATGCTGCGGGTCAGCCCGCAGAAACTGAACCTGCTTGCGCAATTGATCCGCGGCAAGAAGGTCGACAAGGCGCTCGCCGATCTTGCGTTTACTCGCAAGCGCAGTGCGCTCGACGTAAAAAAAACTCTAGAGAGCGCGATCGCTAATGCCGAGAACAATCACAATCTCGACGTTGATGATCTCATTGTCGCTCAGGCCTATGTCGGCAATGCAATGGTCCTCAAGCGATTCAGCCCGCGCGCGAGGGGGCGCGCTGGCCGCATTCGCAAGCCGTTTTCGCATCTGACGGTCGTGGTCCGAGAAACCGGCGCCGGCGCCTCGCAGGCGTGAGGAGAAGGAAATGGGACAAAAAGTCAATCCGATCGGCTTGCGGCTCGGCGTCAACAGGACCTGGGATTCGCGCTGGTTTGCGGGTAAGGCCGAATACGGGAAGCTTCTGCACGAGGACATGGCCATTCGCTCGGCGCTCATGAAAAACCTGAAGCAGGCAGCGATCTCCAAAATTATTATCGAGCGGCCGCACAAGAAATGCCGGGTAACGATTCATTCCGCCCGCCCGGGCGTGGTGATCGGTAAGAAGGGCGCGGACATCGACAAAATCCGCAAGACCATCGCCAAGATGACGGATTCCGAGGTGGTCATCAATATCGTTGAGGTGCGCAAGCCTGAAATCGATGCGGTGCTCGTTGCCGATTCGATCGCCCAGCAATTGGAGCGCCGCGTTGCCTTCCGGCGGGCCATGAAGCGGGCAGTGCAGTCCGCAATCAGGCTGGGGGCCGAGGGCGTTCGCATCAATTGCTCCGGCCGTCTCGGCGGTGCCGAGATCGCAAGGCTTGAATGGTATCGCGAAGGGCGTGTGCCTCTCCATACGCTGCGCGCCGACGTTGATTACGGCACCGCGACCGCGCACACGGCGTATGGCACCTGCGGGATCAAGGTGTGGATCTGCAAGGGGGAAATCCTCGCCCACGATCCGATGGCGCAGGACAAGAAGCTCGCCGAGCAGGAACAGACTGGCGGCGGCGAGCGGCGGCGGCGCGAGCGCGATGCCGCCTGAATCCTTAGAATAAGTCGTTAGCCATGTTGCAACCGAAGCGAACGAAATTCCGAAAGGCCTTCAAGGGCCGGATCCGCGGTCCCGCAAAGGCGGGGTTCGAACTGAATTATGGTCAGTTCGGGCTGAAGGCTCTTGCGCCCGAGAGAATTTCCGCGCGCCAGATCGAGGCGGCGCGTCGCGCGTTGACTCGCCACATGCGGCGCGCGGGCCGCGTGTGGATCAGGATTTTTCCCGATGTTCCCGTTTCCAAAAAGCCGACCGAGGTGCGCATGGGCAAGGGCAAGGGTGCGCCGGAACTTTGGGTGTGCCGCGTTGCGCCGGGCCGAATCTTATTTGAGCTCGATGGAGTGACAGTCGAACTTGCGCAAGAGGCGCTTCGCCTGGCAGCAGCTAAGCTGCCGATAAAGACCCGCTTCGTCCAGCGGATTGCCGAATAGGGAAACCGGAACCGTGAAAAGGAAACAGCGATTGTCGGACCTTAAGGTGATGTCCAAGGATCAGCTTGAGCAGGAGCTCCTCGGTCTCAAGAAAGAGAGGTTCAATCTGCGGTTTCAGCGGGCGACGGGGCAACTCGAAAACACGGCGAGGGTGCGGACGGTGCGACGCGATATTGCGAGGATAAAGTCGCTGGCGGCGCAAAGGCGGCACGAAGACGCCAAAGCGAGACCGGATTGAGGTTCAGAAAAGGTTTAAGCAATCATGCCGAGGCGAGTTCTTCACGGTGTCGTGGTCAGCGACAAACAAGACCAGACGATTGTCGTTAAGGTCGAGCGCCGTTTTACGCATCCGCTGCTCAAAAAGACGGTGCGGCGCTCAAAGAAATATCATGCGCATGACGCAGCAAATGCGCATAAGGTCGGCGACCAGGTTGCAATCGAAGAGTCGAAACCGATCTCAAAGCTGAAGCGTTGGACTGTCATTAACCTCCCAGCGGCGGGGACTGCAGCGACGACGGAAAAAGGCGCAGGCCGATGATTCAGATGCAGACCAACCTCGACGTTGCCGATAATTCCGGTGCCCGCCGTGTGACATGCATCAAAGTGCTCGGCGGCTCGAAACGCAAATACGCGAAGGTTGGCGACATCATCGTTGTGTCGATCAAGGAGGCGATCCCGCGCGGGCGTGTCAAAAAGGGAGAGGTGATGAAGGCGGTGGTCGTACGCACCGTTAAGGACGTCAAGCGAGCCGATGGCTCCGTCATAAGGTTTGATTCCAACGCGGCCGTGCTGCTCAATAATCAGTCGGAGCCTGTCGGCACGCGCATCTTTGGCCCGGTTCCGCGCGAATTGCGGGCAAGAAACCACATGAAGATCATCTCCCTTGCGCCTGAGGTGTTGTGATGGCAGCAAAGATCAAGAAAGGCGACCGGGTTGTCGTCCTTGTTGGGCGCGATAAGGGCCGGGCAGGTGAAGTAGTGCGCGTCGTGCCGAGCGAGCAGCGGGCCATCGTGCGCGGAGTGAATAGGGTGCAGCGGCATCAACGGCAAACCGCGAAACAGGAAGGGGGCCTCGTCACCAAAGAGGCTCCGATCCAATTGTCCAATCTGGCGCTTGCCGATCCCAAGAGCGGCAAGCCAACGAGGGTGGGATTTAAGTTTTTGCCGGATGGCCGCAAGGTCAGGTTTGCGAAGAGGTCCGGGGAGCTGATCGATGGCTGAGGGAAAAACCGGCAAAGATAGCCCCAAGGTTCCGGGTAAGTCCGCGGCTAAGGATAGCACCAAGGGCTCGCCCAAGGACGCGGCGAAGGGCGCTGCGAAGGAGGCCAAGACAGGCAAGGCGGGTAAGGCGCCTGCCGGCCGCGGCAAAGAGGAGAGGGAGCCTTCCGCCGCTGCATCAGCCTTTACCGCGCCCGCAGATTACGCCCCGCGGCTTAAAAAATATTATGACGAGGTCGTGCGGCCCCGGCTCGTCGAGCAGTTTGGTTACAAGAACCGCTTCGAAGTGCCAAAAATCGAAAAGATCGTGCTCAACATGGGCGTGGGCGAGGCGGTTGCCGATACCAAGAAGGTTACGGCGGCGGCGGCCGATCTTGGCTTGATCGCCGGGCAGAAGGCGGTTGTCACCCGGGCGCGAAAGGCGATTTCGACGTTCAAGGTGCGCGAGAATATGCCTATTGGAGCCAAGGTTACTCTGCGCAAGACTCGCATGTACGAGTTCCTCGATCGCCTCATCACCATCGCGCTGCCAAGGGTGCGGGATTTTCGCGGCCTCAATCCCAAGAGCTTCGATGGCCATGGCAATTATGCGATGGGCATCAAGGAACATATCGTGTTCCCCGAGATCGATTATGACAAGACCGAGAGTATTTTGGGTCTCGATGTCGTCGTATGCACCACAGCGAAAAACGACGACCATGCGCGCGCGTTATTGCGTGCGTTCAACTTCCCGTTCCGGCAGTGAGACGGCGGCAACCTTTCAACTGCGGATACCAGAGGTATAACATGGCGAAAAAGAGCTCGATCGAGAAAAACAGGCGCCGCTTCAGGCTCGTCAAGCAATATGCCAGCCGCCGGCGCCGCTTGAAGGCGATCGGTAATGACCAATCCCTGACCATCGAAGAGCGATTCGCCGCACGCCTGAAGCTTGCCGAACTTCCGCGCAATTCGGCCCCTTCGCGCATCCGCAACCGTTGCGAGGTGAGCGGCCGCTCGCGTGGCTTTAGCCGCAAGGTGAAAATGTCGCGTATCGCGCTCCGGGAATTGGGCTCCAGAGGTTTAATCCCAGGTCTCGTGAAGTCGAGCTGGTAGGAGGCCGGATCATGGCAATGAACGATCCTTTGGGTGATATGCTCACCCGCATCCGCAATGCGCAGATGCGGCGGATGGGGAAAGTGCATACGCCGGGCTCGCGCCTTCGCGCGCATGTTCTCGATGTGCTTCAGGCGGAAGGCTATATTCGCGGCTACTCCTCAACCAAATATGGCAACGGACGGACCGAGTTCGAGATCGAACTGAAATACTCCGACGGCGCTCCGGTCATTCGCCAAATCGAGCGGGTGTCGAAGCCTGGCCGCCGTGTCTACGCCGCAGTCGGCGCTATGCCGCGCGTTGCCAACGGATTGGGAATTACTATCGTTTCTACCCCCAAAGGCGTGATGGCCGACCACGCCGCGCAGGACGCCAACGTCGGCGGCGAGGTCCTCTGCAAGGTCTTTTAGCCGCAGAAATAGGGAACTATCAGCGTGTCTCGTGTTGGAAAAAAGCCAGTTGCGATCCCTGCCGAGGTTACGGCCAAGGTCGATGGGCAGCTGATCTCGATCAAGGGCGGCAAAGGCGAGCTCTCCTTCGCTGCGCCCGATCACTTGAACGTGAGCTTCAGTGATGGCAAGATCACCGTGGAGCCGCGCGACGACAGCAAGGCCGCACGGGCGATGTGGGGCATGGCGCGCGCCATGGTCAACAATCTCGTTGCGGGCGTCTCGAAAGGATTTGAACGCAAGTTGGAGATCAACGGGGTTGGCTACAAGGCCGCTGTTTCCGGCAAAAACCTTCAGCTTTCGCTGGGCTATAGTCACGAGATAAGTTTCCCTGTCCCGGCGGGAATAACGATTGCGACACCGAAGCCGACGGAAATCGTAATCAGTGGCATCGACAAACGGAAAGTCGGGCAGACCGCGGCAGAGATAAGGGCGCTGCGCCCGCCCGAACCTTACAAGGGTAAGGGAATCAAATATTCCGACGAATTCATCTTCCGTAAGGAAGGAAAGAAGAAGTAGAAGAGGCGCGCGAGGATTGGCCATGGCGAAAACGAAGAGTGCGGCCTCCCGGAGGCTGGCTCGTGTCCGCAGATCGGTGCGGGCGCACGCCTATGGCAAACCGCGGCTGAGCGTCTTTCGCTCATCATGTCAGATCTATTGCCAAATTATTGACGATAGAATGGGCTTGACCCTTGCCGCTGCCTCTTCGCTGGAGAAGGGCAACCGCAGCAGTTTGAAATCGGGCGCGACCGTGGAGGCCGCGAAGATCGTCGGACAGCAGATTGCCAAGCGTGCGCTGCGGGCGGGAATAAGCGAGGTCGTCTTCGACCGGGGAGCCTATATCTATCATGGGCGGGTCAGGGCTCTTGCGGAGGGCGCCCGCGACGGCGGGCTTAAGTTTTAGAATGAGCATGTAGTAACGTACTGCCAATGGCTGAGAACAAACGTGGAGTAGACCAAACAATGGGCGAGACGGATGGCGCGTGAAGGTGAGGGCGGCCGCGGCCGCGATCGCGAAGACCGTGACAGCGAATTCATGGATCGTTTGGTCCATATCAACCGTGTCGCGAAGGTCGTGAAAGGCGGCCGCAGATTCGGTTTCGCGGCGCTTGTCGTCGTCGGCGATCAGAAGGGCCGCGTTGGTTACGGTCACGGCAAGGCGCGGGAAGTGCCCGAAGCGATTCGCAAGGCAACCGAAACTGCGAAGGGCTCCCTTATCAGAGTTCCGCTGCGGGAAGGGCGCACATTGCACCACGACGTCAAGGGGCGGCACGGGGCGGGGCGGGTCCTGTTGCGTGCGGCGCCGGCTGGAACTGGGGTCATCGCCGGCGGCCCCATGCGTGCCATCTTTGAGGCCCTTGGCATGCACGACGTTGTTGCCAAGTCGCAAGGTTCCTCAAACCCTTATAATATGGTGCGGGCGACATTCGATGCCCTGAAGCAGGAGGATTCCCCGCGCGCCATCGCGGCGCGGCGCAATCTGAAAGTATCGGTTCTACAGGCCCGCCGTCAGGGCGGCGACACAGAAGCGGCGAGCGAATCGTAAGGAGCGCACCATGGCGGCAAAGCCCGCAACTAAAATTGTCGTGGAACAGGTGAGAAGCCCGATCGGCCGCCCCGGCTTGCAACGGGCGGTGCTTATAGGTCTTGGCCTAAACAAGATAGGACGCCGTGCCTCGCTTGAGGATACCTCTGCGACGCGCGGGATGATCGCGAAAGTCGCTCACCTCATTCGCGTTGTGGAATAGAACGGCAGGGCAGCAGAGACGACTTGCAGGCAAGACGATGAAGCTCAACGAAATAACGGACAATCCTGGCGCTTCGCGGCCGCGCATGCGCGTGGGCCGAGGGATCGGTTCCGGCAAAGGCAAGACCTGTGGCCGCGGAGTCAAAGGCCAAAAAGCGCGCGCTGGCGTCACGCTCAAGGGCTTCGAGGGGGGTCAGATGCCGCTGCATCGGCGCCTGCCAAAACGCGGCTTCCGGAACCCGTTTGCAATAAGCTACAATGAAGTCAATCTTGGCCGGATTCAGGCGGCCGTCGATGCGGGCAAGCTCGACCAGTCGGCTAAAGTTACGGTCGAGTTGCTGGTTGAGGCAGGTGTTTGCGCCAAGCCGCGCGATGGCGCTAAAATTCTGGGCAAGGGAACGCTCACGGCAAAACTCGCGTTCGAAGTCGCCGCGGCATCAAAAAGCGCGGTGGCCGCAATCGAAAACGCGGGCGGGTCAATCGTCTTGCTGGCCAAGCAATCTCAAGGTCAAGCAAGTGGCACTTGAGCGGGCCAGCCAAAGCACGATATGCGGGTTTGCCGGATCCGGTGGTGTCCATAACGGCATAGGACAAACAACGAGCATCGCGCGAGTCAAGGGAGCGGTAAATGGTATCGGCGGCGGAGCAGCTCGCGGCAAACATCAATTGGAGCGCCTTCGGCAAGGCCGAGGAACTCAAGAAGCGCATTTGGTTCACGCTCGGGGCGTTGATCATTTATCGCCTCGGAACCTACATTCCATTGCCCGGCATTGATCCCATTCTTTTTGAGAAGAGTTTCACTGGCAACCGGCAAGGCATTTTGGAATTGTTCAACATGTTTGCTGGCGGCGCCGTCCAGCGGATGGCGATTTTTGCCTTAAACATCATGCCTTACATCTCTGCTTCCATCATCATTCAGATGTTGACGTCGGTGTTCCCAACGCTCGAAGCCTTGAAGAAGGAAGGCGAGTCCGGACGCAAGGTGATCAATCAATATACGCGCTATCTCACGGTCGTTCTTGCTGCTTTTCAAGCCTACGGCATGGCGATCGGGCTCGAAGGCCAGGCCGGAGTCGTTTTGAACCCGGGGCTATTTTTTCGCTTTTCGACCGTGCTGACACTCACGGGTGGCACGATGTTTCTGATGTGGCTTGGCGAGCAAATTACGTCGCGCGGCATTGGGAATGGGTCCTCGCTCATCATTTTTGCCGGAATCGTCGCGGCATTCCCCTCGGCGATCATAAATACCTTGGAACTCGGCCGTCAGGGCGCGATATCCTCGGGCCTGATTATCGGCGTATTAGCGATGTCGGTTACCGTTGTCGGCTTTATCGTGTTCATGGAACGGGCGCAGCGGCGACTCTTGATTACCTATCCAAAGCGTCAGCAAGGCAACAAGGTCTACGAGGGTCAGACGTCATTCTTGCCGCTGAAGCTCAACACCTCGGGCGTCATTCCGCCGATCTTTGCATCCTCGCTTTTACTGCTTCCGGTTACGATCGCCAATTTCTCGCAAAGCCAGGGAGGCACGGGGATTTTCGCGACGGTTACAAGTTATCTCGGCCATGGCCGTCCGCTTTACATGGTCGCTTATGTTGGGTTGATCGTCTTTTTTGCTTTTTTCTATACCGCAATCGTTTTCAACCCATCAGAGACCGCGGACAATCTCAAGAAACACGGCGGATTTATACCTGGGATCAGGCCTGGCGAACGCACGGCGCAATTTATCGATACGATCCTGACCCGTGTCACCGTTCTTGGCGCCGCCTATCTCGCTCTCATCTGCCTCTTGCCGGAAATGCTTGTCTACCATGCCGCGCTTCCGTTTTACTTTGGCGGAACGTCGCTCTTAATTGTCGTAAGCGTCACCATGGACACGGTCGCTCAGATCATGGGCCATTTGCAGGCGCATCAATATGAGGGTCTCGTGAAAAAAGCCAAATTGCGGGGCAGGCGCAGGTGAGGCTCATTCTTCTCGGGCCCCCCGGCGCCGGAAAAGGCACGCAGGCCGCGCGGCTCAAGGAGAGATATAAAATCCCGCAACTTGCCACCGGCGACATGCTGAGAGAAGCCGCCGCGGCCGGAACGCCGGCCGGGATCGCGGCTAAGGCGATTATGGACAAGGGCAGTCTCGTTCCGGACGAGACGGTCGTCGGCATCATCGCCGAACGGATCGCCGCGCCAGACGCAAAGACGGGATTTATCCTCGATGGATTTCCGCGCACCGTGCGGCAAGCTGAGACCTTGGACAATATACTTGCCGCCAAAGGCATGGAGCTTGACGCCGTCATCGAGCTCAAGGTCGATGACGCGGCGCTCTTGGGACGGATTGCGAAACGCGCGATCGAGACTCGCGCTTCGGGCGGGACTGTCCGCGCCGACGACAACCCGGAGGCTTTTACGGTACGGCTTGCCGCCTATCACGCGCAAACGGCACCCGTCGCCGCATATTATGCACAAAAAGGACTGCTAAAGACGACCGACGGGATGGCTCCCGTGGACGCCGTCACAAGCGCGATCGAAGAACTGCTTGAGGCGCTGCACGATCACTCGTCAAGCTAACTCCCGCAACGACAAGCTCCCACGGCGCCAAGCCTCATCGGAATCACCACGGAAACTCAATATCTGGTCAGTCTCCGGCGTTTTGTTTCCACGTTGACCAAATAAAAATTTCCGAGCTGAATGAGCGTGCTTATTTCGTGGATCTTGCCAAAGACGGCAAAGCGGACCTGGCCTTGCCGCGCCTTCGCAAAGACTTCTGTTGTTGGCCTCAAATGCAGTAAATGCGGCTGTCTTCATCCTTTGCGGCAAGCGCGCGCATGTCGGCGAGCGTGCGGTTATCGAGCACCATTGCGATTGCGTTGCGGGCTTCGAGCATGACAAGCCTAACACAGCAATTGTCTTCGTCTTCGCAATCCTCGCAGCGCCGATAGGAATTTTTGCTCGCGCAGCCGATCGGCGCAAGAGGACCATCGAGCACGCGAATGACGTGGCCAACCTTAATTTCGTCGGCCGGCCGCGCCAAGGTGTAGCCTCCGCCCTTGCCCTTTTTCGAAAAAACCAGGCCTGCGTTGCGCAGCTCGCCGAGAATCGTATCTAAAAATTTTTTTGGTATTCCGTTCGCGTTGGCGATATCGTTCACGAGGGTCGCCTCGCCAGGCGGGCGTCCGGCAAGGTGAACCATCGCTTTGAGCCCATATTTTCCTTTTTTTGTGAGCATCCCGCTACCCAAAGTCGGCTAGGCCCGCGCATCGTTATTCCAGTCCGGGGCGCCTGCCGGTTACCTGCCGATTGGAGAATATCTATACGGTTTATAGTCTTTACCAGCAAGAACCGCGAAAACCTGCAGCCCCGCCTTGGATGGAAGCGGCGGGGGGTCGACAAGAATTACCGCAATGGGGGAAATGTCCGCTTTGGCCTAGGAGAATGCTTGCTCGGCTCCGTTCTCGTCGCGCGCAGCAAAAAGGCCGTGTGCGCCATTCTCCTGGGCGGCGATCCGGATGCGCTCGTCCGCGAGCTGCAAGACCGTTTTCCGAAGTCGGTGATTACCTGCGGTGATTCGCGGTCCCATGCGCTGGCCGCCAAGGTCACGGCTTTCGCCGAAAATCCGGCGGCCGGCCTTGATGCGCCGCTCGACCTCTGCGGCACGGCGTTCCAGCAAAGAGTCTGGCAAGCGCTGCGCGAGATTCCCCCCGGAAAGACGGCAAGCTACGCCGAGATCGCCGGGCGAATCGGAGCGCCAAAGTCTGCTCGTGCGGTGGCTCAGGCCTGCGCGGCCAACAACATCGCCGTAGCCGTCCCCTGTCACCGCGTCATAGGCCGGGACGGTGCACTTTCTGGCTATCGCTGGGGCGTCGAGCGCAAACACTGGCTGCTCGAACGGGAAAGGCAAAGCTGAGGGCGCGCTCTTGTCACCTGGCCCCTTGCGTGCGAAGCAGCGGCATGAAAGCCGAAGCAGCACACGAAGCCGCGCCCGAGGCGCATTTTTACGACGCCCCTAAATTTTCTTTCGTCTCGCTTGGCTGCCCCAAGGCGCTCGTCGATAGCGAAAGGATTGTGAGCTGCTTGCGTGCGGAGGGCTACGCGCTCGCCAGGACGCATGGGAATGCGCAGGTGGCGATCGTCAACACCTGCGGATTCCTCGACAGCGCCAAGGCCGAATCGCTTGCCGCGATTGGCGCGGCAATGGCGGAAAACGGGAAGGTGATTGTCACCGGCTGCATGGGCGCCGAGCGTGAAGCAATCTTGGAAAAATTCCCTGATCTGCGTTGGATCAGCGGCCCGCAGGACTTTAAATCCGTGATTGAAGCGGTGCACGAGGCCGTGCCGCCGCCCAGCAATTCTTTCATTGATCTTGTGCCGGAGAAGAGCATCAAGCTCACGCCGCGGCACTACGCTTACCTAAAAATTTCCGAGGGCTGCAACAACCGCTGCACCTTTTGCATCATTCCAAAACTTCGCGGCGCTCTCGTCTCTCGTCCGGCGGCGGAAATTTTGCTTGAGGCCGAAAGGCTCGTGCACGCGGGCGTCAAAGAGCTCCTCGTCATTTCGCAGGATACGGGCGCCTATGGCTTAGACCTGAAATATGCGGAAAGCTTTTTCGATGGGCGGCCAGTCCGGGCGAAATTCTTGGATCTCGCCCGCGAGCTAGGGTCGCTCGGCGCATGGGTCAGGCTTCACTATGTCTATCCCTATCAGCATATCGACGATGTGATCGAACTTATGGCGGACGGCAAAATCTTGCCTTATCTCGACATTCCCTTTCAGCACGCAAGCCCGAAAATCTTGCACGCCATGCGGCGGCCAGGTGATGCCGAGAAGGTGCTGGAGCGGATCGCGAAATGGCGGGCGGCCTTACCGGAACTCACCTTGCGCTCGACCTTTATTGTCGGCTTTCCCGGCGAGACGGAGGAGGATTTTCGGCTGCTCCTCGAATGGCTCGTTGCGGCAAAGATCGACCGCGCGGGCGCCTTCAAATATGAGCCGGTAAAAGGTGCCGCGGCCAATGACTTGGGCCTTCCTTTCGTCGCGCCCGAGATCCAAGAGATCCGGTACCGGCGTTTTATGGAACACTGCCAGAAAATCAGCGCCAGCAAGCTAAAAGGAAAAATCGGCAAGCATCTTGCCGTGATCGTCGATCAGGCCGGGCCGCGCGGCAGCATGGGGCGCACCAAGGGCGACGCGCCCGAAATCGACGGCAAGGTGCACATTGCGTCACGCCGCCCCCTGCGACAGGGCGACATTGTTACTGTGAAGATTGAACGTACCGATGCCTATGATCTTTACGGGATCGCGAGTTAGCACATTAAGATTCTTTAAATTCTTTGAGCGCGGTAGCAAGGTTAGAGCCAGGAAACATATGTTGAATCTGCCCGGGTCCAAATGCGGCCGTTACGAATGGACTATGGTTCAAACCGGGCTTTCACCAAACCCTTCGCGCCTGCTGCGTTTCTCATCTCCTCAGCGTAAGCATCGAAAGCATCAGGCGAATTCGCTACCCGCGGGATATTAGCTCCAATAAGCGGGATGTCCATTCGACCAATTCGTTGGCCGGCTTAGCCTCCATGTCGGCGACAATGGTGTAGCCGATCGTTTCATCGCCAATGCAAAGAAAGTTCACACAAGCAACGTGCATTGCTCCGATTTGTCCTTTCAGTTCCTCTGGAATAGAATATGTAAAGGTGAATGCACTCAATTTATCCGTTTCTTGATTTAACATCGTAGAAACAGAAAATATGTGTTGCGCTTGCGCTCCAAGGTCCTCAAAGTTGAATTGGTGATCCGTATTTACACCGGAGTATTCGATAATCTGTAGAAGCCTATCAGATAAGTTAACAAAATAGGAAAAGAATTCGGGATCCATGCCGGGAATCGGCTGCCGAAGCGGTATATCCAAAGGAGTCGGAATGCGCTTGGGTTGAATAACAAGTCCTTCAGCTAGCTTTCGCCAAATGGAAACACTGTACTTCTTGTCGAATTTGTATACATCAAATTTAAATGTATCTGTCAGCGATTTCTGATTGAAACGAATATGGAAAATTCTGTCTTAATTACACCATCAATGCGGCCGTTCCCGCTGATTTGTCTAGGTGCAAAGACCACCGTTCCTGTAAATACTGAAGGTTGTGATAACCGCTTACGACGAAATGTTATAGTACATTCATCGTGATGGCCGGGATTAAGCGTCATTTCGCCCGACCTAGTCGTTCCAGCAGTTGAAGGGAGCTTGATATCGAACCGATTTTCCGAGATTGTGAGGTTGGAGACCGGAACGTTCTGCTTAAGGCCTAGGAACACGTCTATGAGTTCTTCGTGGCTCCCGCAGTGCAAGGTCATTTGCCCTTCGTATGCGCGCGGTTCGAATCCAAGGCGTTGCAGTTGAGTCTTCTTATCTTCGACGTATTTGTGAAGATCGCGTCCGCATAATTTTTTTCTAGTGCCGATCGCAGCGCCTGGCCATTCGGTTCCAGCCTCTCTCCAAATTGGCCCTCGCGCATCGTCAGAGACTTCTGGTTTATCGCTGTGCCAGTTCCTTTTGCCTGTTCCTTTCGAAGTCTCTTCAAAACTTTGGCGAGCGGTTCATCTAGCATGTGGATCAGGTAGGCATCGACAAACTGACCATCCTTGCGCACTTTGAAGACATAGACGAACGTGGGTTTCAATTCTTTGGCGAGATGCTCCGCAGACGATAACCTCATTTTAAATCCGTCACTGGACTCCTCCCATTTAGTCTTAAGTTGAATATGACACGAGATGGGGGTGCTCCGTTTGTCGAGCGTTTGCTTTTGATTTGGCATTTCAAACGGAAACTCGACGATAAAGTCCCAGCCGGTACGATCTCGATCGGATTTGTTGCAGGTCAGCTTCGCATCCGCGCAGGTTTCACGAAATCGGCTCTCCCCTTTTCCCCCAATTCATCGGGGTTCAGTTCCATCGCGATGACTCCTGGCTCGGGCGCGACAGCGCAGAGTGGAAGCGGCTCCGCCGTTGTTGTGACGCTTCGCACGACGCTTGGGCACCGTCCGGCTTCGAGGCTCTTGTTTAGCCCAATTCATCTGAAGGTGAATTGGCGCCCATCGCAGAAATTCAACCTGAGAGGTCACCAAAAATTCAAGAGGCTTGCGAAATTTGGGCAGGCAGTCGAAATAGAGGCTGGGAGGTTGGCGGTGGACGCACCACTCGCCAACCGGGTCAGGTCCGGAAGGAAGCAGCCAACTCAGCCGTTTGTCTCCTCGGCCAAAAAGCGCGCTATGTCGCGCGCCACATCCGCTTGCGCCCGCACGCGCTCAGCCGCTCCTTCGCTTGGCTTCTCGGGGCCGGAACCGGCCGCAGCCTTATCCAGATTGATGGCAGCCTGATCCCTGAGCGCGGCATAGGTCAACACGCGGTTGATACAGCGCTGCCGCTCGGCGCCAATAGCGGCTTTGATCGTAGCGTCGGTCTCCTCTGCATGCTTTTCTTTTTCCAATGATTTATCGCTCATTATTCACGCCCTTTTCCCAATCTAGTGACCGCCAATTCCCAATCTAGTCATGTGGAACTGAAGTTCGTTTCATTGTAGGCTGGCACTTT
>JBPYDY010000063.1:0-4337 GCA_051986155.1 Methylocella sp. | reverse complement strand
CGCTGAGAAGAGGGCTGGCGGCCGGCGAAACCGGTTCCGCTGTTACGAGACATGGCTCGGGCAAGGTTGCGGTGCAATTCGGGACAAAAACCCAGCCGCAGTTGCAATGGGTAAAATTGGAGGAACGGCGAAGGCAAAAAAATGACACCAGAGCTACGCCGAAAGATTGCTCAAAAGGCAGCTAAAACTCGCTGGAAAACCGGGGTTGTTCGGGAGCCGACAAAATAGACAACGCGTTTTCTGAGATCGTCCCTTCTGACATTCCACGCATGATAACAAAGGGCTGCATTTTCGGCTCACGAAATCTGTAACGATATGCCCTCTGGCTTCCTAGCTTTTCCAATATTGGTCCCCTGTCGATTTCGCAAAACGCATTTAGATGATTTTGAAAATTTGCAATTTCGACACGACGATCTAATAGCCTTGATAACGGCTCTATTACGTCGGAGGGGGTAAATTTACCTTCATCATCAGTTTGGCAAATCGCGCACCCCAATAAAACCTGCCTATATAGGTTATTTTTTTTATTACTATGAACTGCCGTATTGTAGGAGTCTCTTGCGCTCTGTTCGGATTGGAACACAAGCTCTTTGATAGCGCAGTCAACATCTTCTTCTCTAACAACTAATCGCCTATTTCGGATCGCTTGAAGCGCCGCATCGCGTCCGAGAGCATGGACATAGGCAGGTAACCCGCGCGACAAAGAAACGATCTTCCATCGCGCATCGCCATCAAGCGACATTGCAACTCTTTGCATTCGTTTATCAATAATCTGGTTCAATTCATCGGGTGACATTCTAGGCATTTTTATTTCTGTTAAGTTGCGCTCAATTGATGCATGCTCAGAAATAAGCGCGGTGACGCCTACGATTAAAATCGTCGCATTTGCCCCTGCATCCGATATCGCCTTAATAGTATGGGACATTAGTTTTTTGGCATCTGGCTCGCCAATTTTGTCAAACTCGTCAAATATTATCACTGGCGATTTATTTAACGAGAAACTGTCTAATACACTGAGTACATCATCTGGAGTAATATCTTTATTATAAATGTCACTCGCTTTTACTTCAATCGAGTCTTCTGTTGATTCATCGTCGTGAATATCGTCGATAGACGAATCGTTTATTCTAAATCTAAAATCATCAAAAACCCGTCGCCAAAGGGTAGAATAGGTGTCTGTGGGGCCAGCTTGTTTTCTAATCGGTAAGATTTGACGGGTTACGTGTTACCCAATGATCATATGAAAGATATTGGCCAATGACGTTTTGCCCACGCCTCTTTCTCCGAAAAGCACGGCGTGGCGCCCTCGCTCAGACACAGCACCGAGCAAACGACGAATTTGTGTTTGTCGTCCCGCAAACAAATCGGCCTCATTAATTGGAGCTGCGGGACTAAAGAGTCCTGTCACCTCATAATCCAGAGCATCCCAATCCTCGTCGCTCCGCGGTGATCTCGCTGTGGGAGCAATCATTTCACGATCCCCAAGTAGACCATCTACTTAATAAAGTAGAGTCCTAACTTGGTCAAGTAGCCCCCACTACCCGAGCGGCCCATGGGGACGAGCGTGCCCCCTCTTTACCGGTAGAAGGCCGCTATTTGCATGAAAGCAGCATAGCTTAGGCTCGCGCCGCCGACGAGGGCGCCGTCGACATTCGCGACCGAAAGCAACTCCGCGGCATTCTCGGGCTTGACCGAGCCGCCATAGAGAATGCGCGGCGGGGCGCCGGGCCCCGCCAAATGCGCGTCCGTCTTTCCGCGGATAAAGCCGTGCATTTCCGCGATCTCTTTTTGCCGCGGCGTTACGCCCGTGCCAATTGCCCAAACGGGCTCATAGGCGACAACAATGCGCCCCCGCGGCGAATCTTCCGGAATCGACTCGATAAGTTGCGTGCCAACAACAGCCAAGGCTTCTCCGGCGTTGCGCTCGCCGATCGTTTCGCCAACGCAAATGATCGCCGTGAGCCCCGCACGCATCGCCGCCATGGCCTTCAGCCGGACGGTCGCATTGCCTTCATGATGTCCTCCCCGGCGTTCGGAGTGCCCGAGGATGACATAGGCTGCTCCTGCGTCCTTGAGCATTGCTGCGGAAATATCGCCGGTGAAGGCGCCGCTAGGCTCGGCATGACAATCCTGGCCTCCGATCTCGAGCCGCGAGCCTTCGCATATCTCGGCGGCGGCCATCAGGAGCGTTGCCGGCGGGCAAATCAGCACCTCCGCCCTTCCCGCGCCGCCAGCGGCCACGGCATCGCGCATTAAGGCCACTTCGCCAAGGCTCGCGCGCGCGCCGTTCATCTTCCAGTTGCCGGCGACGAGAGGGGGTACGCCATTGGCCATATAAAATTATTCCCGCAACCTCGAAGGAAAGCCGCGTTGCATGTCAAGCCGCATCTTCTTATAGTCCGCGCCCGTGCTGTAAACCCCGGCGGCCGCAAAACGGCTAAGCTATTCCACAAAAACCCTTTCCCCAGGTCCCCCGTCAAAGAGACTCCACCACATGCTGCGATCGTTGCGCGCTTCGGCACAGGGCTGGCTTGGCCGCGCCATTATGGCGGTCATGATGAGTGTGATCATCATCAGTTTCGCGATCTGGGGCATCGGCGATATTTTCCGGGGGTTCGGCGCGCATGACCTTGCTCGTGTCGGCCGCGTAGAGATCAGCGCCGATAATTTCCGCAATGCCTTCCAGACGGAATTGCAGCGCCAGCAGCGTCTCGAGCACCGCAACATCACCAGCGAGGAGGCACATCAGACCGGCCTTGACCGGCAGGTTCTCTCCCGCCTCGTTGCCGATGCCGCGTTCGATGACCAGGCCCGCACGCTCGGTCTTGCGATGAGCGATGCGGAGATCAAAAAAGCGATCATGAAAGACGAGGCCTTTAAGGGGATGACCGGCACTTTTGACCGCCAGATGCTTGCCGCTTATCTCCGCGAGGAGGGGTTTACCGAGAAGACTTATGTCGAGAACCAGCGTGCCGTTTATCTGCGCCGGCAAATCATCGAGTCGCTGACCGCCGGTCTGCAGCTGCCGAAGGCAATGCTGGAAGCGATCTTCCGGTTTCAGATGGAGGGCCGCGACGTCGACTATATCTTGCTTCCATTCTCGAGCGTCGGTCCGCTGCCGGCGCCGGCAAACAAAGAGCTCCAGCAATTCTACGAAGACAACCTGGCGTTTTATGCGATCCCGGAATACCGCAGCCTCGTCGTTCTTGCGGTGACGCCGCAATCTCTTGCCAAACCTGACAGCGTCACTGACGCCGACGCCGAGGCTCGCTACGAGGAAATCAAATATGAACGATTTGGCGCGCCCGAGAAACGCGAGGTCGAACAGATACTTTACCAAAACGAAGCCGAAGCGAACGAGGCATACCATAAGCTCGGCGCGGGAAAAACGTTCGACGATCTCCTGAAAGAGAAGAACCTCACGCCCAAGGACGCGAGTCTCGGCACCCTTGCGCGCACCGGGCTCGTCGATAAGGCCGTTGCCGAAGCTGCCTTCTCGCTCAAGAAAGACGAGGTGAGCGCGCCGGTCCAAGCCCAATTTGGGACCGTTATTCTGCGCGTGCGCAAAATTGTTCCTTCCACGGTTAAGCCCTACTCCGAGGTTGCCGCGGCAATCAAAGGCGAGATCGCCCTGAAGCGTGCGCAGGGCGAAATCGGCAAAACGCACGATGACATTGAAGACGAGCGCACCTCCGGAAAGTCACTGACCGAAGCTGCGCGCAGCGTCGGCTTGGAACCGCGGGTGATCGACGCGATCGACGCGTCCGGCAATGACCCGAAGGGTGCGCCAGTCAAGGATCTGGCAGAGGGCCCCGCTCTCGTGAAGGCGGCATTTGCCTCAGACATCGGCGTCGACAACGACACATTGAGGCTGCCAAACGGCGGCTATCAGTGGTTCGAGGTCACCAAGATCGACAAAGCCCGCGACAAGACATTTGCAGAGGCACGGGCCGATGTCGAAAAGGCCTGGCGCGAGGAGCAGTCGGGCAAGCGCCTAACGGCTAAGACGGCGGAACTTGTCAAGAAGCTCGATGCCGGGGAAAGCATTGCGGCGGTCGCGGCGGCGGAAGGCAATCTCGCCGTCAAGCATGCGAGCGATGTCCGGCGAGGCCTGTCCAGCGGACTTCCGCAAAATTTTGTCAACGAAATATTCCATGTCACCGTGCACCGCGCTGGCACGATTCCCAACGAGGAGGGCGGGGCGTACCTGTTCCAGGTCACAAACTCCTCCGTGCCGCCATTCGACCCGCAGGACCCCGAGCTCATCAGTACAAAGGCGGATGCGAAGAACGGATATGTCGAAGACGCACTTGCCCAGTATCTCACCAAGCTTGAAA
>JBPYDY010000062.1:0-4682 GCA_051986155.1 Methylocella sp. | reverse complement strand
GCGTTCCTAATTACAATGGATCCCCGGGTTATTATAGATATTACTATGGATCCCAGGGTAACAATGGTTACAATCGATCCCAGGGCAATGCATCGCCATTGCCATGGTTCTTTCCACATTGGTGACGGCCAACCGCTTTAGAGGAGACCACCTCGGCGGTGCCAGAGGCAGCCGGGAAACGCCCTACCCTGGTAATCGTGAAAAAAGTGTTCCTTTCCGGGCGTTTGCACCAGTCGAGAAGCGCGTCGGGTTCGGCCTGAAAGTCTTCCCGGCTCATATCTGACACGCTCGATTTGATCCGTGCACCTTTTCCGTATGTGCTAAAAAACAAGGGCCTAATGGGAATTCGATTGATAGAGGATAAGCCGCTGTCAGGGGTGTTGCCCGGCAGTTTGGCGCTAAAATGCTCTGTCCTTTTGTAAATCCAAGGATTTTTCTGGCAACAGCTAACCCGGACGGTCTTTGGGAACCCTTTGGCCACAGTGGCGCACCGATGGGCTGTGGCGCGGCCCGGCCTCGCCAGCGATCCCCGAAAGAAATCTAACGGCACTATTGGCAGTACCCCATTCGGGCATTCGCAAAAAATAAGGGGTCTATCGCCCCCGAACATTTCCCACCCTTGGCTTCATTGAAAGTTCGCTCTTTCTTCCGCAGCAAATCGGTGACATCGGCGCCGATCGGGCGAGACAGCGGGAAGCGCTTGGCGTCCCGTCCGGCCCGATAGGGTCCCCGGTCAGGCTACTGTAGCCCTCTGGCCGAAGTTGCCCAGGATGACCCTCTTTTCGTTCGCCAAGGTGTCCACGTAGTCCGCCCAGAATTGCAGCATCTCGCGCCGCTGGCTCGCATACTCCGCGCGGTTATAGATGCCGCGCACCCCGCCGATGGTGTGATTCGGCGCCTTTTCGATCACGTCCGAAGCGAAGCCCGCTTCGTGCAAGCGCGTGGAGCCGGTGCGCCGTAGATCGTGAACCGTGAAGGGATCAATCGGGATATTCACGCCGTTCAGCGCCTTGTTCAGCGCGTTGTGGGCAAAAGGCTTCTGCGGCCCGCCGCGGCCCGGCAGCACCCATTCCGATGATCCGGCGAGGGCTTTCAGTTCTCGGAATAGGTCTGCCGCCTGCTTCGACAGGTAGACGATGTGCGGCTTGCCGGTCTTGGAGTTTTGTTCCGGGATGTGCCACTCGACCGCCTCAAAGTCCACGTGCGGCCATTGGGCGAGCAGCAACTCTGACTTGCGCACCAGCGTTAGCAGAATCAAATGCAGTGCTAGTTTAAACTGCCGGCGGATGCCGGACTGATAGAGCGTTTGCAGATACGCGCGGATTTCATCCGCCGATAGCGCCCGCGTGCGAGGACGTGCCTTGGTGATAAACCGTACCGGCAGCGCCAAGGCCGGATTCGTGTCCGCCACGCCGCGCACCAACGCGTAATCCCACATGCGCTTGCACAAATTGCGGATGTCCGCCGCCGCCACCGGGACGCCGTGGTCGCGCTTTTCGAAAACGATACGCTGCACATCCGCCGCAGTGACTTCGCGCATGGGCCTGTCGCCCAGGGTCGGGGTAAAGTTCTTTGTCCAAATAGCGGCGTATGATCTTGGTATCTTTGCGGTCGCGTGTCACCACGTCCGCGAAGTAACGCTCGCCAAACTCGCGGACTGTGGTTTCGGTTGCAAGCGCCACCTTGCGGAGTTGCTTTTGCTTGGCGGGGGACTGCCCCTGCGCCACCATCGTCGCCAGTTCGTCGCGCTTCTGGCGCGCGGCCTTCAGGCTCAGAGCCGGGTATTTCCCAAGCGCCACCTTTTCCAGCTTGCCGTTCAGCCGGTAGCGGTAGCGCCAGGCCATGCCGCCGGTTGGATAGACCTCCAGCGAAAGGCCACGATCGTCCGTCACGAAATACCGCTTCGCCTGCGGCTTCAGCGCCTTGATTGCAGTGTCCGTCAGGACCATATCGCCCTCCCGTGTGTCCACATGAGCCTTGAATCCCTGTCGACCTAGCCGCGTGTACACTAACGTGGACACATTTAGGCTGGGTTTTTACCGGATCAGTGTGGACACTATAGGATGGCTAACCGGTTGATACAATGGAACTCACTGCCAGCTTCTACATTCTTGTGGACGCCCTAGGAAACAAGGTTATTTCCCGATGCAGAACCGGGCAAAGATCTCGCCCAAAATATCCTCGACGTCGACTGCGCCCGTCAGCCTATGCAGCGAAAAGATCGCTGAACGCAAGTCCTCGGCGAGCAATTCGGCGGGAGCGCTTGGATTGTCCAAAATCCGCGATAGCGCCGCCGCGGCCTTCTCAAAACATTGCCGGTGGCGCTCGCGGGCAATGAGTCCGACGTGGCCATTGCCCAAAGTTGCGCGCGAAAATTCTTCCATCCTTTCGACGAGCAGGCCGATATTTTCGCCGGTTTTGGCGCTGAGCAAAAGCCCATGAGCGAGGCTTTGCTTTTCATCTGGGGCGAGCAGATCGCTTTTTGTGAAGACAGGCCAGACTTCGGCGCTTTGAACCTCGGGCGGCACGGGTTGGCGAGCCTCGGACAGCCACAGCACGAGATCGGCGGCTTTGGCCTTTTCGCGGGCACGGCAAATGCCCATTTCCTCGACGGCATCGGCGCTTTCCCTTAGGCCCGCGGTGTCGATCAGGCTCACCGGACAGCCACCGAGATCATAATGGACTTCGATTATGTCGCGAGTCGTGCCGGCGAAAGGCGACACGATCGCCACGTCGCGCCGTGCCAGCGCGTTGAGCAAAGTCGACTTGCCGGCATTGGGCGGCCCGGCGATGACAACGGTCACGCCGTCGCGCAACCGTTCGCCCGCCCGCGCCGCGGCAAGCTCGGACCTGAGGCTTTCGAGGACGGGTGACAAAAGGCCCGCAATCTTCGTTCGCCCGGCGGCGCCCGGCACGTCTTCTTCCTCCGGAAAATCAATCTCGGCTTCGAGAAGCGCCGATGCCTCAATGAGCGCGCGCCGCCATTTTTGTGCCTCACGGGAAAGCGCCCCTTCCGCCTGGCGCAACGCCGCGCGGCGCTGCCATTCGGTTTCGGCGTCGATCAGGTCTCCGAGGCCTTCAACCTCTGCGAGGTCCATCTTGCCGTTCAGAAGCGCGCGGCGGGTGAATTCGCCTGGCTCCGCGGGCCGGGTTCCCGCGATGTGAGCCAGCGCGCTGATCATGGCGGCAACGACGGCGCGCCCGCCATGGATCTGGAACTCAGCATAGTCCTCGCCGGTAAAGCTTTTCGGTGCGGGGAAGAAAATCACGAGGCCCTTGTCGATCGCTTCGCCCGTTGCAGGGTTGCGGAATGTTTTGAGCGTTGCCATCCGGGGTTGCGGCAGCAACCCAGCAATGCTCTTGACAATCTGTCGCGTGGCGGGGCCGGAGACGCGCAAAACCGCGATCGCGGCCCGCCCCGCCCCCGACGCTATCGCGAAGATGGTGTCGTGCTCCATGAATTTTATTGTATTCATTTTGGAATTGTAGATCCCTAACGTCACCTCAGCCCGGCGGTGCTGGCGGGCAACCGCGGCGGCATGAGGTTTAGCGCCAAACAGACCGAATACGTCTCAACCGCGATTTTCGCCTATTGCCGTACATGATGCCTTATGAAAGTATGCTCATATGACCCAACACCAACAAGCGCCATCGCTCTGTAACACGAAGGCCGTTTCCGACGCGCCTGGCCGCGGAATTCTGCCTCACTTTTCCGGGCATTCGGCCGCTTTGCCTCTGCTCTATGAGCTCGACGCGCAGCCCATCGAGCAAATCTCTCCCCTCGTGCAGCGGCAGATGCTGCACGGCGTGCAGGCGACTTTCGTCAAATGGATCGCAAAGAAGGGGGCAATCTTCCGGCTGCACCATCACCACAACGAGCAGTTCACTTGGATCGTCGAGGGGAGCTGCGATGTCTATTCCCAGGGCAAAAAATTTGCAATGAAGGCCGGCATGATGCTGATCATACCGCCGAATGTGCCGCATGAATTTATCTGCACCGAAGACATGATCGACATAGATTTCTTTGCGCCGCAACGGCAGGATTGGATCAATGGCGTGGCGCCTGCCGCCGCGGGGCCGCCGTAGGCGCTTATACAGCCGGCCTAAAAATTGACTCGTCGTTGCGAACGAAGCGAAGCAATCCACGACCGCGTTGCAGCCCTTGGATTGCTTTGGAGCTACCTCTCGCCTTCGCGGCTACGTCGAACCGGCTCGCGCCGGACGCTCCGCTTTCGACGTTGACGCCGCTCTCGGCTCGCTCCTCGCAAAGACGGCCAGCCCCAACAGTCCGCCGTTGATTTATAGCACGCGTTGCACGGAACTGATTTGGGTTTTGGAGGCACTTAACGCGTTCCTGGCGGGCGTTTCCAACGAAAATACTCCCGTCAAATGACAGCAGATCTGTGTCCCCCCTGTTCAGGGACGTGATGTGTCCCTGATCGTTGTCTTAATCGCTTGATTTCCCTCGAAATGCCCTTCATATGTTGGTACAGGCGTTTACGCAGATATCCACACATCATTGAGGACATCTTGAGGACATCATGGCTCGCAGGGTTCGCCATTCTCGATTCGAAAGCCGGTCCGGCCGGCTCAAATTCCTCATCCGATCCAAGCCGCACACCGGTCCGTCGCTGGCCAACGGTGTGACTCTCCTTTACCGCCGTCGTCCCCAGGCGAACGGC
>JBPYDY010000061.1:0-5557 GCA_051986155.1 Methylocella sp. | reverse complement strand
CCCGTGAAGAGATCGGCGCCGCCTGCATAGCCCTTGGCAAAGAACCCCGAAATGTGATCCACGCGGGCAAAGTTTTCGAGCAAGAGACCCGGCTGGCCAGCCCATGTCAGGCGGGAATTAAGCTGCTGGGGAATAAACGGATCGAAGAGATTTTTCTGGAACTGCCCGCCCGAGCCGCCGAGCCGCCCGCCAAATTCACCGCTGAAATCGTTGACATACTGGGGTGCCGGCGCCGCGTAATCATTGCCCGCGCCAGCAAACCGGTAATTCAAACCGAATTTGGCGAGAATCTCGTCTCGCGCGATCGAGAAACTATTGAAGGTCGGGATCGCCGGGATATTGAACCCAATCGTTCGCGTGCCGAAGTTATAGTAATCATATTCGGCCCGCGCCGACCAATCGCCGCCGAACGCAAAGCCCAGATCATATTCGATGCCCGCACCGGCGGCCCAGCCAAAGCGGCCCGCGCTAGCGGTTGCCGGAAACGCCGGATCAAGAAAGGGGCTGATGACGTCGTAATGTTCCTCCGCAAAGGCGCCGCCCGCCTTGCCATAAAGCAGAGCGCGCCCAACCGCATAACCGGCTCGCCCAGTGATACTCGCCATCAGATCCGTGCGCGCCAGAACCGCCAAAACCGAAAGTTGCACCGCAATTCGTATAGCTGTCGAGCGGACCGAAGGAGACATCTCCTTCGACACCAAGAACGATGGCGCCGAATTGACGATTATAGCCCAATTGCACCCCGCCGAAGAGGCCCTCATGGGCCCCACTGCCCGGCACGTCCGGGGGAAAGAGAGCAAAAAAACCGGTGGGGTTGATCCAATCCGCGCGGCCTTCGGCGATCCCGCGGTTAAGGCCCACATAAATTCCGTCCCAGTTCACGCCGGCGGGTGCCGGTGGAGCATAGACCGGGGGATCGGCGGCGCATGCTATGTTGAGACCGAATCGTGCAAAAGCAGCAGGGATCGCAGCTGCCACTCTCAACCAGGCTTTGCGCGACGAGCAGTTCTCACGATTCGAAACCATTTGTGCTTCCGCAATTTTTACCGGTTAGAACACGCCTTACTCCTTATGATGCTGTTCATTACGGTGCTGCTCTTTAGCGGATCAATTACAATTCATCTGAGCGGCCCGATTTTCTCCAACCGTTGCCTATCGGCAACAATTGACGGGTATTTCGAGGTTTTGGAGCCAGATCGTTCATCAGTGCTGCAGCCAATCGTTTGCGGCCCCAAAATATGTTGATGGGCAAGCGGAACCATTCGGCGAATGCCTATCCCCGCGCCAGTAGCGGCATCGCTGGTATTCCTTTAGGCTTGAGAGTCGATATGTAACGCGTCAGTTTTCAGCGAACGCGGACGGCGCTTAAACCGGAGGGGTAATGAGCACGATTTATGAGTTTTCGGCCAAGACTCTCAACGGCCAGGAAAAGCCGCTCGCGGATTACGCCGGAGAGGTGCTTTTGGTGGTAAACACAGCCAGCAACTGCGGGTTTACGCCGCAATACCGAGGCCTAGAGTCACTTTACCGTAAGTATCATAGCCAGGGCTTTGCGGTCCTGGGTTTCCCTTGCAACCAAATTGGCGCCCAGGAGCCCGGCGACGCACCGGAAATCGCGGAATTTTGCAGCCGGCACTATGATGTGACATTTCCCATGTTCGAGAAGATCGATGTGAACGGCGAGGGCGCGCATCCGCTGTACCGGTTTCTTAAGTATGGGGCGAAGGGAATTCTGGAATCCGGAGCGGTCAAGTGGAATTTCACCAAATTCCTGGTCAATCGTAGGGGCGAGGCTACCGCGCGTTTCAGTCCCACGGTGGCACCCGCGGATCTCGAAAAACATATCGAAAGACTGCTCTGAAGAGCTCGGTGCCGGTCCCGGCTGGCTAGGCCGCAAAAAACTCGCGCAGAAACTATCCTCGCTCAAAAAATCGAAGTAAAGCGAGCATCGATACTTGAGAGGGCGTGATATGCCGGTGAGGCTCAACTCGCAAGACCCGGGATTTGATGCGTCCTTTAATGCGTTGCTCGCGATGAAGCGGGAACTGGCCGAAGATGTCGACCAGGCGGTTAAAACCATCATCGCGGAGGTGATCGCCAAGGGCGACGCCGCCCTTTTTGCCTATTCCAAAAAGTTCGATCGGGCTGACCTCGAAAAGCAAGGCCTGCGTGTCGGGGCGGTCGAAATCGACGCCGCTTTCGGTTGCTGTTTGCCCGACGCAATTGATGCGTTGCGCTTCGCCCATGCCCGCATTCTTGCTTTTCATGGACGTCAGCTCCCACAAGACGCGCGCTATACCGATCCTTTGGGCGTGGAGCTCGGCTGGCGCTGGCTGCCGGTCGAGTCGGCGGGACTCTATGTTCCCGGCGGCACGGCGGCTTACCCGTCAACGGTATTGATGAACGCTGTGCCGGCCAAGGTTGCGGGCGTCCGCCGCTTGGTGATGGCTGTACCGGCGACGGACGGACATCCCAATCCGCTCGTCTTGGCCGCAGCGAAGCTCGCAGGTGTCGACGAGATCTACCGCATCGGCGGCGCGCAAGCCATAGCGGCACTTGCATATGGCACCGAAACCATCGCGCCGGTCGCGAAAATCGCCGGGCCGGGTAATTCCTATGTCGCCGCGGCAAAACGAAGAGTCTTTGGCGCCGTCGGCATAGATATGATTGCCGGACCTTCCGAAGTCTTGATCATCGCCAGCCATGACGCCAACCCGCAATGGGTTGCGGCCGACCTCCTCGCGCAAGCAGAGCACGATGCCGCAGCGCAGTCGATTCTAATCACCGATGACAGGGCCCTCGCGGATGCTGTTGAGAGCGAAGTGGCGCGGCAGTTGCGAACCCTGCCACGAGGTGAAATCGCGGAGGCGAGCTGGCGCGATTTCGGCGCTATTATTCTTGTTCGCGACCTTGAGCAGGCTGCCCTGCTCGCAAACCGCATCGCGCCGGAGCATCTCGAAATCATGACGGCAAACGCCGAAGCGGTCGCGCAGAATATTTTTAACGCCGGCGCAATCTTTATCGGTCCCTACACGCCCGAGGCCATCGGCGACTATGTCGGCGGCACGAACCATGTGCTGCCAACAGCGCGCTCGGCACGGTTCTCGTCCGGCTTGAGTGTGCTCGATTTCATGAAACGAACCTCCATTTTGAAATGCGATGCGGACAATTTAGCGGCGCTCGGAGAAGCAGCGATCGCTCTTGGCCGCACCGAAGGATTGGATGGTCATGCGCGCTCGGTGGCGCTACGAATTGATCGCCCGAATACATGACCCGGAAAGATGCGGACGACCGCAATCGCCTTATTTCGGTAACTCTCGACGAGGCGTCGATCGGCCGGGGCGCGGCAGATCAAGAACACGAGCGGCAGATCGCGATTTACGATCTCATCGACGAAAACAGTTTTGCGCTACCAGGGCGCGACGCAGGGCCGTATGGGCTCAATATCGCCTTGCAAGAGGCAAAGCTTGTATTGGAAGTTGTCGACGGAACCGGCGCGCGGCTTGCCATGCATATTTTGTCTCTCACACCGTTTCGCGGACTTCTCAAGGACTATTTCATGATCTGTGAAAGTTATTACTCGGCGATCCGGACCGCTATGCCGAGGCAGATCGAAGCCATCGATATGGGGCGCCGCGCCTTGCATGACGAGGCAGCGGATCTTCTCATCGAGCGGTTGAAGGGCAAGATTGAATGCGATCGCGACACCGCACGGCGGATCTTTACGCTCGTCGCCGCCTTGCACTGGAAGGGTTAAACAGGCGCAGGCGAGGCGTTCGATTTCCGCCCTGATGAAGCCTTCCGTGAAAAAAGCCCCGCAAGCCGTGCTCTTTGCTTGCACGCGAAACGCGGTGCGCTCGCCAATGGCCGAGTCCCTTGGACGGCATCTTTTTGGCAGGCAGGTCTATTTCGCATCGGCAGGTGTCAGGAGGGGAGCCAAAAACGAATTCGCCGTGCAGGTGATGGATGAGGCTGGCATCGACATGAGCAAACATTGCCCGCACACATTCGAAGATCTCGAGGACTCTTATTTCGACCTGATCGTCACCCTGTCACCGGACGCCCATCATAAAGCACTCGAATTCACGCGCACGCTTGCGACCAAAGTCGTCTATTGGCCAACCCTAGATCCGACCGTCGTCGAAGGATCTCGCGAGCGCGTTCTTGATGCTTACCGCGATGTGCGCGACGGCCTGCGCGAGCGCATCAAGAAGCTGCTTGATTACCAGCCAATGGGAAATCTGTGACCAGAACCAACCGCGTTTTCTTGTTCCAAGCCAGGCAATTTTCGCTGATCGCCCTCTCAGGCTGGCTGGCGATTTTCGCGTCACGAAGATTCGGGGTTGTGCTGGCGACTCGCCGTGCCAACATCGTCAAGATATTTGCTAGCTTCGCCGTTCTGGCGATGATCTTCTACTATCTCGCGCATTACGGTTTGGCTTGCCCCGAAGACGTCTAAGATATCGCCGACAAGCGACTTGCCTCGAGCGGCGGCGCGTTGGATCCTCTTGCATATGGCCGGCGCAGTTTCGAACGCTGCCGTGGACAAAGCTGTTACGAGCTTCATGAAAAGTTCCCTTTCCGGAAAGGGACCGGAGCGGCACAAAGAAGCGCGCGCTCATAGAACGAACCTTGATGGCCAGCTGGCGTCTGCCTGGTGAGCAGCAGTTTCGCGGTCCGTTTTTCGCTTCTTGCGCGGCTGGCGCAGCGGCAGGACGTCGTCGGCAATAACGCCGAACGACAGATCGGTTTGACCGTTCCTTTCGTATAGTTCGGCCTTAAGTGCGCCTTCCACGGCCACGGCATCCCGAGCCGTTAGACGCATCAACTCAGCTTGGACCGGCTCGCTAAACGCGGCGATGCGCCAAAATTGCGTATGGTTGCCGTCTCTGGTCTTCAAGGTGGCCGTCGTCGCCGTCGCACTTGCCCTGCCAGCCTTCAAAGGGCGGCTTTCTGGCGGGTGAAAAAGAGTGCCTGATACACGAACTCTGGCCGTCATTGGCGTTCCCTTTCAAGTATTAATGTTTTTTTCAAGCGTGCGGATCCTGCATGTGGACGATCGCTGCCGTTGAGCTGGTACTGGATTTTTTCGGGACCCTTCTTTTTCGGGACCCTTCTTTATTGTGACGCCGCCGAGCTACAGCACGGGCAAGCATCAATCCGCCGTAACCGTCGCCTCGCTTTCCGCGCACCAACCGTAACGTTTTATAGAGGCAATTTCTAAGCAACGCGCACAATACGGCATGTTGTCGAGTCGCAGCGCGCCGCAGAAACGAAATTCTTTGGTTTTGGGATCACCAATAGGATATCGGCAATGATGCTGTTCCAACTCCAAAAACGTAACATTGTGATTCGATCGAGGAATCTCGCGAATCTCCGCCTGTTCATCGCGAAATACCCGATGGGGGACTGTCGGCTTCCTCGCAGCAGGTTTCCTGGTTTCGTGCCTGTGGACGTGAGGGGCGCGTTTATCTTTGCGGCGCTTATCCCATTCACGTATGCGGCTTGCCGCGTCCTGGAAGGAAATTCCGCGCTTGAGGCCTAGACGAGAAGCGCG
>JBPYDY010000060.1:0-2726 GCA_051986155.1 Methylocella sp. | reverse complement strand
TCCCGGTCCGCGAAATTCTGCCTTGGTTGATTTTCGCAAGTGTTCTGGCCATCGTTTCGATCTATTTCATCGGCGTGGAGCAGGGTAGCATGGCTCTCATTTCCGGCAATTTTGTGCATGAATTTGTGCACGACGGCCGCCATCTCTTGGCCTTCCCCTGCCATTAAAGATCCGCCAAATGGTGAGCGGTCTACTCCTGCGCGGCCTCATTGCCGGCGTTCTTGCCGGGATTCTCGCGGCAGGCTTTTCTTACGACTTAGGTGAACCGCCGCTTGAACGCGCGCTTGCGTTTGAGACCTCCCTATCAGAGGCGCCCAGCGTCGAGCCCGAAGTTGTGAGCCGAGGCACGCAACGCGGAGCGGGGCTTTTTGCCGCTCATGTTGTCTATGGCGCTGCCTTCGGCGGTTTCTTTAGCCTCGTCTTTGCCTTCGCTCTCGGCCGGATAGGGGCTTTCGGACCACATACGCTTGCGGGGCTGTTAGCGCTTGCTGGCTTCATCGCCCTAGTCCTCGTACCTGAGCTAAAATATCCGGCCAACCCGCCCGGCATAGGCGCTGCCCGAACAATTGGCATGCACACTGAGCTTTATTTCGTTATGCTCGCTATTTCGCTGCTGGCAATCATCTTCGCCGCGACTCTTGCCGCAGCCGTTGCGGCAAGATTCGGCCATTGGCATGGCGCGCTCATCTCGGCGGCCATTTTCGTTGTAATGGTGGCAAGCGCAGGAGCTGCCCTGCCTGCCGTTGATGAAGTCCCGGATGGCTTTCCCGCCGGGGTCTTGTGGAACTTCCGCCTTGCGTCAATCGGCGCGCGCAATTTTTTGGTGCGCGCTTGGTTTGAGTTTCGGCGCCATGGCGGAAAAGTGGCTCAAGCGCAGGCCCGGCTGAGGCGGAACTTCGTTATCTTAGCAAATTCCCTGTAGAGTAATTCGCATAACCGGAGCAAAGCTCGATGGGCCGCGAGAACATAGCGCGCGTCGGCGATCACTTTATGATTGGGCTGCAGCCTTCTCCTTTACTGACGGAGCATGACCGCAAGCTTCTGTCTGACCTCCGGCCCGCAGGAGTCATTTTATTCAAGAGCAATTTTCGCCACGACCTCCCTTACGAAGAGTGGCTTCAAAACCATGCGCGCCTGATCGCCGATATTCGCGCCGCAACCGGCCGCGACCGCATGTTGATTGCGATCGACCATGAGGGCGGCCGCGTATGCCGGACGCCGCCGCCAATCACCCGCTTTTCCTATGCCGTGCGCTGGGCGGGGCAGGGGGCGGCCGTCGGCCGGGCCATGGGCCGTGAGCTTGCTTCGCTTGGCATAAATTTGAGCTTTGCCCCGGTGCTCGACCTTCATACCAACCCCGAGAACCCAGTGATTGGCGCGCGCGCTTTTGGCGATACGGCAGAGAAAGTTATCGAAGCTGCGCTGCCGTTTATGGCGGAATTGCAAAGCGGAAACGTGCTTGCCTGTGGAAAGCATTTTCCGGGGCATGGCGATACGGCCATCGATTCGCACGCCGGTCTGCCGATACAGAGGCTCGGCCTCGACGAGCTGCGCGCGCGGGAGCTCAGACCCTTTGCCGCTGCAATCAATGCCGGTATCCCGATGATCATGACGTCGCATATTCTCTACCCTTCCATCGATCCAGACGGGCCGGTCACGCTGTCGCGCCGGTTCTTGACGGAGATTCTCCGCGAGGAGCTTGGATTTCAGGACGTGGCCATCTCCGATGACGTCGGCATGGGCGCGATGGACGGCGTTTTCGACAGTCCAGAGTCCGCGGTACGCCTGATCGAGTCTGGCTGCGACATTCTGATGATCTGCGCCCATTTCACCTTTACGGACCGAGCGCGCGATTTTGCCCGCGCGCTGATTGCGGCAACCGGCGATGGCCGCTTGGGCCCTGGCCTTGTTGAACGCTCGCAAGCGCGCGTGAACAGCCTGCTCGCCCGGACGGACGTGAACGAGGTTTCGGCCTTGCCGAAGGATGTCTTCCGTGCCCACGCCACCGCTGGACCACTCTTTGACGCAGCAACCGTCGAAGTGGTGTAGGTGCCCGCCGGTGCACCATGAACGTCACGGTGATCGGCACGCCGCCATGTTGGTACGGGCGCGCGGCTGCAGTTGCTGAGGCAACGGTCCGCCACAGCTCGATGACTTAAGTCTCAGGTTGGAGCGCACGCCGCAACGGCGGCGATTTTTTAGTTTGTTTCTTGCTTAGGGCGCGGCTTGTCGTCCAGCGTGGAGAAACAGTCGGAACTGATCGCGGTCGCTTGCGCATGACCTGCGATCGGCCGAAAGATGAGCTTTGAATTTGATGTGTAAAAGTTTGGGTTTGATTTGACGGATACCGCCCGATGAAATCGCGAGCTTGCCATTCATGTCTTGGGACCCCCGGGCTGTGGCCTGGCTGTGACCCGGGGGTGGCGAGCGGCTCGCTGTGGTCAAATAGGATGCGAAATCTGACATTGTCCGATAGGTCAAATCTAGACTTTTACGCAACAAGTGAGCGCCGGTGTTGACGCGCGCGTCCTGGCTCAACCAGGTCGAGGTCTGGTTTTCGATCCTCGAAGGCGAACCCCTTCGCGGCGCCTCCTTCAACTCCGTCAAAGAGCATCGGGAGCATGTTGATGCCTTCATCAACGCCTATAATAAGAACCTGATACCAACTGACGCCCTGCCCGGCTCAAGGCAGATCAAGTCCGGCCATGACGAACGAGTATCCAGGG
>JBPYDY010000059.1:0-8290 GCA_051986155.1 Methylocella sp. | reverse complement strand
AAAGTGCGGCGCTCACTCAATATTCCCGCCAATTCCGATCCTCACGCGGGCGCGGCGATGCGGATTTATGCGACCGCCGAAAGTTCAAACTTCGATGCTCTCCAGCTCGACTTCATACGCGAGCTGCTTCCAGCTTACGGTTGGCTCTTCCCAATTGGTAAAACAAGGGCGAATATCGGCGTCGGCATCGACTTGGATCGCTACAAAAGCGAAAGACACCACCTGAAGGAGATATTGCGGCGCTATCAGGCAAAGCTTGGTTCGCAGATCGCCTACGATGACACATCGAGCCTGGCATACATTCTACCATACGGCTCCGAACTTCCCGGGCTAGCCTACCCGGCGGAACAAGCAGTCCTCATCGGGGACGCAGGGTCGATGATCAACCCATTGACTGGCGAGGGCATTTACTATGGGATGTTCGCGGGCGAGCTCTTGGGCCGGCTTCTCGCCGGGGCGATTGAAAAGCGGGATTTCGGCCCTGCCGCCACGGCGCTTATCGAATACGAGAGCCAATTCCGCCGCCGCTTCGAAAGACATTTCAACTTGAACTGGAAAATCAAAAAGAAGGTTGAAAATTCACAATGGTGTAACATGGTCATCAATGCGTGCCGGAAGGATAAGATGGTCATGGGAGAGCTGATCGAGCTTATGATGGGCGATAAGAACGACGTTGAGTTTTGGGTGTTTTTCCGGATTATCGCGCGCAATGCGCTGCCGTTTTAGGTGTGAAAATGTCCGCCGCGGCATGGTTCCCGTGAGCTCGTTGGCTAACAATTCCGCTGCTGTGCGGCTCCTTCAAGGAGCAGTTCTAGGGCCATTGCCATCGCGGCGAAGCGCACTGCGTCGCGGCCAAGGTCGCCAAAAGGGTGTTCGACGGCCGCGATCGCGCGGCTTCTTTTCGCCAGTCCAAAATGCACGAGCCCGACGGGCTTTTGCGGCGTTGCTCCGCCCGGTCCGGCGACGCCGGTAATCGAGAGCGCAATTGTCGCACGGGAATGCGCCAGCGCCCCCGCCGCCATGGCCAGCGCGCACTCCCGGCTGACCGCCCCAAAACTCTCCAAAATGTTTGGCGAAACACCGAGACATTCGATCTTCGCGGCGTTTGAATAGGTGACGAAGCCCCGGTCAAACACCTCCGATGAGCCGGGTATGGCGGTGAGCAAAGCCGCCAACAGGCCGCCGGTGCAGGATTCGGCCGTTGCGATCGTAAGCCCGGCGCCGCGGCAGGAGGCAATCAGGCTCGCCGCACGGTCTTTGTATTGGTCAGGAAACATGCTCGACTTTCATCGAAGCCACCGCGAAACAGCTTCTTCCCGGCAATCGTTCGGCGCAGATGGGGCTAACGGCGTCACATGCTCCGTTGCCGGCGCAACGCCGCCGCATCGCTTGCGCTTTCCTTTGGCGTGGAGCACATTTCTGCATCGCCGTGACCGCGGGCGCCTTCCGGCCTGGCCGCGGAGGTCCCCAGCGCCCTGCGGGGGCCTTGGCGCGCATCGAAGCGAACTTGCGCCCACACGACTTCGTGGGTTGCAAACGCATGCAGCCACGAGGAAAGCGCAAGAATTTCGCGTCCCAGAAAAGCAAGCGGCGACCAGATCGAAACCTCCCAGCCCTTGCAAAAAGCAAAACCTGCCTCGCCGCAGAACCAGATGACTAAGGTCAAGGCAAAAGCGATCCACGAAGGGCACGAGGCGAGAGGCGCTGCGAGCGCCCCGGCAAAGGCTGCCAGGAGCGGGCTCACGAGCAGCTCGAGCGGATAGGTGAAGCGCTCATTTAGCCGCCGGATCACGCTCCACCGGAGTTGCCGCGCATAGATTTCGGCAAAGCCCGGCGCGCGAATCTCCTGGGCAATGGTCACATGCGAAAATACGGTTTTAAGTCCCTGACGCGCGAGCGCACGCGCAAGCGCGGTATCCTCGGCAAGCGAATTGCCAATGGCGGCAATTCCTCCAGCACGCGTGAGATCGCTGTTGCGGAAGAGCATTGCCTTGCCAATTCCAAAACCGAGACCCAAGGCCGATGCCGTGAGCTGGATTCGGGCATGACCATTGAGCAGATGGCCTTCGATCCGGCCGGCTAGATTTTGCGCATGCACCGCAACCGGAACCGCGACCACAAGGCCCACGCTTGGCACGAGATTTTGCACGAAGGCTGCCAAGGTGCGCCGCTCGAATGTGATATTGGAATCCTTGGTGAGAATGAGATCATTATGCGCTGCCGCGAGCGGCCCCGCGAGATTATTAAGCTTTGGGCTCACTGCCTCAGTCGCCGGCGACCATAGGAAGCGGCTAAGAATGCCGGGACGAGCAGTCGCGATTTGCCGCGCGGCATCAATTGCCGGAGAGTCGCGTTCGGCGGCGCTAATCAAGACCTCAAAGCTTCGGTAGCCTTGGTCATAAACGGATAATTGTGCAGCCTCGAAGCCTGGGTTGAGCAATTTTATCGGCAGAATGGCCGACACCGGCGGCTGATCTGTGCGCGTTGCACGGCGGCGCTGCACGAAAGGCTGCGCCAGGCCCGCGACGATCGTGGCGCTGAATATTGCGAGGGCAAGACTCCACCATGCGGCGCCGGCACAAGCGAAAAGCTGATTCATCAAAGCATCCGGCCAGTCAGTACGAGCGTTCCTTCGGCAGGATCCAGAACCATCGTTCAAGTAGAAAATGCTTAACGCTTGTGTTTCCATTTTTTCTCTTGCTACGCAAGGCAGTGGGGGCGGAATGGCGCAGCTTAAAGGTGGGAGTCGGCACAAGTGCCAGAGTTGCCGGAAGTCGAAACGGTCCGCCGCGGGCTCGAATCGGTAATGCTGGGGGCGAAGCTTAGCCAGGTCAAGCAGCGCCGCCCGGACCTGCGGTTTCCCTTCCCGGAACGCTTCGCCGAGAGGCTGACCGGCAGAACCGTCGAAACCCTAAGGCGGAGGGCAAAGTATCTAATCGCCGATCTCGACAGCGCCGAATCTCTCGTTATGCACCTTGGCATGTCTGGCTCGTTTCGCATCGAACGGGCAGCGAACGGGCAGCGGCCTTTTCCAGGAACCAAGGCAGCAGCGAAAGATCCCGCGCATGATCACGTCGTCTTCGACCTCTCTTCCGGCGCGCGTATCGTCTACAATGATCCGCGCCGTTTCGGCTTCATGCTGCTCATTCCAAGCCATGCCCTTGCCGCTCATCCGCTGCTCCGCAGTGCCGGAATCGAGCCCCTCAGCGACGCGTTTGACGGAGCGGCACTTGCCAGGCTTGCTGGTGCGAAGCGCACCTCCCTTAAAGCTGCGCTCCTCGACCAAAAGCTCATTGCCGGCCTCGGGAATATTTATGCCTGCGAGGCTTTGCATAGGGCGGCTCTGTCACCGCGCCGTGCCGCCATGTCTCTTATCCGCAAGAACGGTGCGCCCAGCGTTCATGCTATCCGCCTGGCACATGCTATTCGCGCGTTGCTTGAGGAAGCAATAGCGGCCGGCGGGTCATCATTGCGTGACCACCGCACGACCGACGGCGGCCTCGGCTACTTTCAGCATTATTTTCGCGTTTATGACCGCGCCAATACGCCCTGCTCCCGGTGTGGCGGCACTATCAAGCGAATCACTCAATCGGGCCGGGCGACCTTTTACTGCGGTGATTGCCAAAGGTAATGCGCTGCCTCAACCGTTGACGAGCTTGAGTGGTACAGCATTCGCAGAGCCGAGCACGACGACCCGGGTTCCAATGGGCGTTTTTTGATAAAGATCCATCGAATCCTGGTTGATCATGCGGATGCAGCCGGAAGATTGGCTCCCACCAATCGTCCAGGGCTCATTGGTGCCATGGATACGGAAATAAGTGTCCTTGCTCCCCTGCCAAAGATACATCGCGCGGGCGCCGAGCGGATTGTCGGGGCCGCCATGCATCCCAATCCCGCTCTGCAGCGCAACCATATGTGGCATGAGGTCCGGCCTGCGGCCGAGCATTTCCTCGGGCGGATACCAATCGGGCCATTCCTGTTTGCTATGAATCGTTGCTTCTCCGGCCCAGCGGAAGCCGTCGCGCCCGACGCCGACACCATAGCGGGTTGCCCTGCCGCCGCCCTCCACATGGTAGAGGTAGTGGTTGCCCGGATCGACCACGATCGTGCCTGGCTGTTCATTGGTAACGTAAGCGACGTTCTTGCGCAAAAATGCCGAATCGATCTGCGCCAAATTGACCGCAGGAACGGTGAACTTGCCGTCGCTCACCGCGGCGTAGACCTCTTTGTAGGAGGGCTCGATGGCGTCCGCCGTCTCGGCGGGATGTGCGGGCGAAGGCGGCGGCGGGACCGCAGTGGCGTAGATGGCAGGATTGGGGTTCGAGCTGACGCAGCCGGCGAGCGTGGCTGCAGCGGAGGCGGAGGCTCCGGCGACGATTGTGCGGCGGGTGATCATTTTGGTGGCCGAATCAAAAAATGGGTTGGCGATGCGCAGCATTTGTAAGGCAGAACCCGCCGCGATATGGCGAGAATGTCACGCCTGCGCGGATTCTTTGGCGGAATTTGGGTGATGGCGTGCCCAAGCCTTGCGGCGGCTTCTGCAGCTCGCTGCACGCGAAAAAAATTTGCATCCTCACTTGCGGTGAATGTGTTTTGATATATCTGATAAAGATATATCAAACCTGGATCTGCAGGAGGTTTCCATGCGCTTTCATCGTTACACCAACTGTTGCCCGCCGGGTGAAGGCGGAGCCGGCGGCTGGGGCCGGTTCGGTTTCTTCGGCGCCCGCCGCCGGATGTTTGACCAAGGCGATGTCCGCTTGGTTATTTTGAAACTGATTAGCGAGAAGCCCGCCTACGGCTATGAGCTGATCAAGGCGATCGAGGATCGCTTGGGCGGCGCCTACGCACCGAGCCCCGGAATCGTCTATCCAGCGTTAACGCTGCTCGAGGAACAGGGACTCATTCGCGTCGAGTCAACCGATGGTCCGCGCAAGCTTTACGCGATCACGCCAGATGGCGAGAAGGTGCTCGAACAGAACCGCGAGCTGGTCGAGGCGATTTTCGGCCGCATGGCTGAGGTGAACGCCCGATTCGGCGGCGGGTCTTCGCCGCAAATCCTGCGCGCGATGCAAAATCTGAGATTCGCCTTGCGGCTGCGCCTATCCCAAGGCCCGCTGAGTGCGGAAGAGGCTGCAAGGATTACAAGCCTGCTCGATAACGCCGCCAAAGAAGTGGGAGGGAGCTGAACGGCGACGCAGGCGTGCATCTCCAGCGCAGAATACTCCCCTTCGGCTGCAGTCTATGGCCCTCGCTTGAAATAGCGGCGCCGGAAATGGTATCGGGGAGCCCAATGCTGGCCTAAGGCTACGTGCGTCTGCCCTCGCGAACGCCCATTTGCCCGCGGGCAAGGGGTTTTGCGTGGAAGGCGGCGGCATGGTTTTGTGATCCGCAAGCGATGAGCTTCCACGGTTGCGATGGGGCAAAAACGCATCCTCCTCATCATCGGCGGCGGAATTGCTGCCTATAAGGCGCTGGATCTCGTCCGCCGCCTTCGCGAAAACGGCTTTGATGTCCGCGCCGTGATGACCGAGGCGGCGCAGCGCTTCGTGACAAAACACTCCGCCGAGAGCTTGACGGAGAACCGGGTCTTCGACGATCTCTTCGCCCTGACCGAGGAGATGGCGATGGGCCATATAGAGCTCTCCCGCGCCGCCGATCTCCTCGTCGTTGCACCGGCCACGGCGGACATTCTTGCCAAATTGGCGCATGGCCTTGCCAATGACCTTGCCTCGACTCTTCTCCTTGCCACCGACAAGAAAATCCTCGCTGCGCCGGCGATGAATGTGCGCATGTGGCTGCATCCAGCAACGAAACGTAACGTCGAGATTCTGCGGCGAGATGGGGTGGCCTTCGTTGGGCCGGAGGAGGGCAGCATGGCCTGCGGCGAATTTGGCCCCGGCAGGATGAGCGAGCCTGCGGCCATTTTGGCGGCGATCGAACAGATCTTGACCGGGGACACCGTGATCCCCCTACCGGAAGTGCCAGCCCTTCGGCACGCCAAAGGCTTGCTCGCAGGGCGCCGCGTCATTGTGACCTCGGGCCCGACGCATGAGCCGATCGATCCCGTGCGCTACATAACCAATCGCTCGTCCGGTAAGCAGGGCCACGCGATTGCTGCCGCTGCTGCGAGCGCCGGCGCCGAAGTCATTCTTGTCTCCGGTCCGGTCGCTCTGGCCGATCCGCTGGGTATCACCACCATTCATGTCGAAACTGCGAGGGACATGCTGCGTGAGGTCGAGGCTGCGCTTCCTGCAGACATTTTTATCGGCGTTGCGGCGGTTGCCGATTGGCGTGCCGCTGAGATTTCAGCCGCGAAGATTAAGAAAAGCCCAAATTTGCCGCATTCGCTGGCGCTGCTCGAGAATCCGGACATTCTCGCGTCCATCGGACGGCGCTCAAATGGCCGGCCTTCTCTGGTCGCGGGCTTCGCGGCCGAGACCGAAATGCTTGTGGAGAACGCCCAAGCCAAGCTCGCTGCCAAAAGCTGCGACATGATTGTCGCAAACTTTGTCGGCGCGGGAGTCGGTGTCATGGGGGGCTTAAGCAACGAGGTGCTCGTTGTGACCCGGAAGGGCCAAGAAAGCTGGCCGAGGTTGTCCAAGGAGGAGGTGGCCAAGCGGATCGTCGCGAGGCTCGCCGGCATGCTTGCCAGAGGCGGCGGATGACCGCTCCAACCGTAAAGGTGGCGGTCAAGCGTCTGCCGCATGCTGAAGGTTTGCCCCTGCCTGCGTATCAGAGCCCGGGCGCTGCCGGTATTGATCTGCTTGCCGCGCTTCCGCCCGGCACCAAAGTCGTGCTGGAACCCGGCAGCCGGTATCTGGTTCAAACGGGAATCGTGCTCGCCTTGCCGCAAGATTACGAAGGCCAGGTGAGACCGAGGTCCGGGCTCGCGCGCGACCACGGCGTCACCGTTCTAAACGCCCCAGGCACCATCGATCCCGATTACCGCGGGGAGATCCTGGTGCTGTTAATCAATCACGGCGACGAGCCTTTCGAGGTCGTAAGGGGCGCGCGTATCGCGCAGCTTATTGTTGCCCCTCTGAGAAGAGCCGCCGTCGTTGAGGCCAGCGAATTGGATTTGACCGCGCGGGCGGCAAGCGGGTTTGGATCGACCGGGCGCCTTGCCGGCGAGGGAGAACCGAAGTGATATTGCTTTCGCGCCGTGGTTACCTGGCCCTCGCGGCGGTAGCCGACATCGCGATTCACGCGCGAACGGCCCCGGTTGCCGCGAAGGCCTTGGCGTCGCGGCTCAAATTGCCGCCTCGGCATCTCGAGGCCCTCCTTCAGGGCTTGGTTCACGCCAATATTTTGAAGGGAGTCCGCGGGCCACGCGGCGGCTATGAGTTGGCGCGGGAGCGGCGCCGAATCACGGCCGCAGCGGTTCTACGCTCGGTATCGGCAGCGAACGGGACAGAGAAGACCGCAGAGTGCCGGCTCGTCAAGGAAGTGGTTGCACCAATCGTCGAAGGGGCGGCGAAGGTATTTTTAGACGAACTCGACGCGATCACCCTCGACGACATTTGCCGCCGTATGGAGGATTTGAAGCTCTTTGAGGAACAAAACGTGGGCCCTGATTTCACGATTTAATCGAACCGCGAGCCGTCGCCGGCAGGCCGGCTGATCGACCCAATGATGAATGCGGGATGCGTACGGCCTTACGCCGGAGCCGTTCATTTCCAACGCTCGCGAATACTGCGCCCCGTCCAAATGTCAATCGTTAGGTACGGATAAATTCGGCGTATCGACGAAATTGCGGGAACGGCTTACAGTAAACTCTAGCGGCGGTTCTGAGGAGGAACGCACGCCGGTGGCCGAACTTGGAAACATAATCCGTGGACCCAGGACTGGTTGACCGTATTTGCGAATGCTCCTTCGTGCCGGAGTATTGGCCGAGCGTTCTCGACGAGCTTGGACAAATAACGGAGGCCACCGGCGGGACGCTGTTTATCACCAGAGCCGAGATTCAATATTGGACATCTTCGCGCGAAATCCGTGACCGCGCGGAAAGAATGGTGAACGAAGGCTGGTTCTGGCGCGGACAGGTCATTTCGCGCGCGGTTGCCTTGCGCCATGCAGGATTTTTGACCGAACTCGACGTTTTGACTCTTGACGAGTGGGATCTGGAACCGCTCTGCCGCGAGTTTTGGCGTCCAGAAGGTATCGGATGGCTTGTGGGCACGAGTATTCCGGTTCCGACCAGCGAAAACGTGAATTTCCTTTTGACGCGGCAGACAGAGCGCGAGCCTGTAGAACGCGCATTCGTTGAAAAGCTCGATGAGCTGCGTCC
>JBPYDY010000058.1:0-5825 GCA_051986155.1 Methylocella sp. | reverse complement strand
AGTTTCATCCCATATTGGAGGGAAAGAAACGGCTTTTCTTCGGCGGGCTCGGACGCGACGGTGGGTACTATCGGCGAAATTGGCGGCTGCGGCGGCAGAGTTTTTGCTGCGATGTGGGCGAGATGCGTTTTACTGGAACCTGGCTCGTGCCTTGGCGCGGCGGACCGCCGAGGTGCTGGCAGATGTAGGGACGTGGCGCTTTGAGGCTCTTCCGCCGCACTGCTTGCCGTCTGCTTGGCGGCCGCGGCAGGCTCTTTGAGAGCGGCGACATGGGTAAGCGCAACCCGCTCCAAAAAATCAGCTAGCGGCTCTCTAGCATCTAGTGTTGCCAATTCTCCATAATTGTAAGTGGTCTCTCCGTTAGGGGCGAGCGACCGTGCGCTGTCTGGCGCAACGGAGGGTGCAGTATTCGTCACGGGGGAAAGGATGGTCGAGACGAGGACGGTTGCGAGAGTCGAGATGATAACCTGGGGAATCAATTTCCGCAGCAGGGCTTGCATCATATCGAGGATCATTTTGGAGATCGACATTTGCACTTGGCTCCGACGACTAAGCGTTTCAAACGCTCGTTTGAAATTCAAACGCCCGTTAGAGGCTAAATTATGGCGCCACACAAAAATATCTGACGTTTTCTTTCGTCGGACTGGTGAGTGGGTTTCTCGGCGCAATGATCCCTGGCCATGCGGATCCGGCAAAAAATACAAACTGAGCATGCGATAAGCGCAGTGGGGTCTTTATCTCCCCTCAACCGCGTCGTTATCTTTGGTGAGCAGATCTGAATTTCGATCTTTTGCAGCCCTAATTGTCGCCGAACACCAGGCGAATCGCAGCTGCAAGGCTGTGGATCAAAATCGTCAACACAGCCTGGTGCCAACTTTGGCCGCAATCAGTTCGACTGAATCGATGGCTGCTCCATTATTTTAGCCGCGCGCCGCAAATCGGGCGCCGCAGCTTCCGCCGAAAACGTCGCCAGCGCCGCATCGAGGCCCATATGCGTTTGCTCCTGCGAACCGAGCCTGCGGACCGACACGCTGCGCCCGGCCGCCTCTTTCTTACCCAGCACGAAGAGGACCGGCACCTTGGCTAAAGAATGCTCGCGCACCTTATACGTGATCTTTTCGTTGCGCAGATCGCCCTCGACAAGAAGACCTCGTTTGCGTGCTGCCGCGATCACCTCGTAAGCATAATCGTCGGCGTCTTGGGTAATGGTCGCGACGACGATTTGCAGCGGCGAAAGCCACAACGGCAGATGCCCGGCATAATGCTCGATCAGAATCCCGGTGAAACGTTCGAGCGAGCCAAAGACTGCGCGATGGATCATTACGGGCGTCGTTTTCTCGCTGTCCGGCCCAATAAAGAAAGCTCCAAACCGGCCGGGCAGGTTGAAATCGACCTGGGTCGTGCCGCACTGCCATTCGCGCCCGATTGCATCGCGCAGCGTATATTCGAGCTTCGGGCCGTAAAATGCGCCTTGGCCGGGATTGACCGCGGTTTTGGCGCCGCGTTCGGCGAGGGTTTGCAGGACGCGCGATAAAGCCAATTCGGCCCGGTCCCAGAGTTCGTCCGCGCCGACGCGCTTTTCCGGCCGCGTCGATAATTTGATGACGATGTCCTTAAAGCCGAAATCCTCGTAGATCGAGAGAATGAGGTCGTTGACCTTCAAACTTTCCTCCATGATCTGGTCCTCGGTGCAAAAAATGTGGGCGTCGTCCTGGGTGAAAGCGCGCACGCGCATGAGGCCGTGAATTGCGCCGGAGGGTTCGTAGCGGTGGACGACGCCGAATTCGGCGATCTTCATCGGCAAGTCGCGGTAGGACCTGAGGCCGTTCTTGAAGATTTGCAAATGACCGGGGCAATTCATTGGCTTCAGCGCGAACACCCGCTGGTCCTCGGTCTGCGTGATGAACATGTTTTCGCGAAACGTCTGCCAATGGCCGGACGTCTCCCAAAGCGCGCGGTCGAGCACTTGGGGCGTGTTGACCTCGATGTAGCCGAGCTTGCTCTGCCGCCGCCGCATGTAGGAAATGAGCGTCTGGAATAAGGTCCATCCCTTCGGATGCCAGAAGACCGTGCCAGGCCCTTCCTCTTGGAAATGGAACAGATCCATCTCCCGCGCGAGCCTCCGGTGATCGCGGCGCTCTGCCTCCTCGATCTGCGTCAGATAGGCCGTAAGCTCCTCCGACTTTGCAAAAGCCGTGGCATAGATCCGCTGCAGCATGGGCTTGGTCGAATCTCCCCGCCAATAGGCGCCCGCGACCTTCATTAATTTGAAGGCGTTGCCAATTTTTCCGGTCGAGGTCATATGCGGGCCGCGGCAAAGATCGAGCCATTCGCCCTGCTTATAAATTCGCACTTCTTCATTGGCCGGTATCGCGTCGATCAGTTCGACTTTGAAGAGTTCGCCTTTTGCTTTGAACCAGGCTTTCGCCTGCTCGCGGGTCCAAACTTCCTTGGTAAAGGGTTTGTCGCGCGTGATAATCTCGGCCATTTTCTTTTCGATTGCGGGGAAATCCTCGGGCGTAAAGGGCTCCTTGCGATAAAAGTCGTAGTAAAATCCATTTTCGATCACTGGCCCGATCGTGACTTGGGTGCCCGGGAAGAGCGTCTGCACCGCTTCGGCAAGGACATGGGCGGCGTCGTGGCGGATCAGTCCGAGCGCTCTTGGGTCGTCGCGGCTCAGGAACTCGAGCTGAGCATTATGGGTTATGCAGTCAGCCAGATCTTGTAATCCGCCGTTGACACTCATCGCAACGGCGCGCTTGGCGAGGGAGGGCGAGATCCTGGCGGCAATTTCCCGGCCGCTGACGCCGGATTCAAACTGGCGGGATGCGCCGTCCGGAAAAGTGACGGAGATCAAGGAGCCGTCTCCAAGGGTCGGCGCGCAGTGGCCAAAATGGGCTAGCGCAACCTGAAGTTGAGACCTTTTGTCCGAAGGTGCCCACAAAATTCTATGAGCGATATGGGAGATGAACACAAGCCTGCATAAAGTCACGCTCGAGATAACAAAATCTTTAGTGTTGCCAAAGGGAAGCACTCCCTTTGCCGAAACGAATACGGCAATTTTGCGAGCAAAATTAACGCTGCGATACGTGTTGCAATTTGGCATCGATATGATTTATCATACCTCTATTCACAGCATCAGCTATACAATTGCTAACTGATGAATTATGTGAGTGATTTCTTAATTCATTAAGACAGGAGTGATGCAATTGACCGTTTGTAAATTTCTTGGGAAGAGTTTCGCAAACGGCGTAACCGCCGGTAAGGTCTCTCGTTTGGCATCGAGCATTCCTCCAACCGTCCGCTATGTTTTGATGATTTTTTGCAGTCTCACGAATGACAATTCTCTTTACAAAACTGTTAGGTCTTGTTATCCGTCATTAACGTCGGGCTGCTCCACCGCCCGCGAAGCTTTCGCTATGGGAGGCTAGGAGGCTAGAATGACGCAATTTTGGAGTGTGTGATAAGTCACAGAATATCGTTCGCCGCATTATCAAGATTTGCTGTCCGAAAGTGATTGGGGAAATTCAAATGAACTTTCTTAATACAAGCTCTGAAGTCTGTGGCCTTCGCGCGGAGGAAGAGCGCATTCTTGCTTCTTTCACGCGGCGGTTGATCGAAATTTCGGCCACCGCGAACGGGCGTACTTCCGCAACCCCTCCAACCGCTGCTCTAAACTTCGTGCGCGTACCGGCGGTCATGCTCGACGAAGATGGGGTTGTTACCGAAGCGAATGCTGCCGCCGAAACCATATTCTGCGAGGATGTCAAAATCAAAGAGCGGCGCATTTGCTTGCGTGACGCCGTGGCCCGGGGGCTCTTGAAGGAGGCAATCGACAGCCTGCGAACGGCGCCGAGACTCAATCCTCTCCTGAGCGACCCGATCATCGTTCAGCGCCACGATAAATTGCCGATTATTCTGCGCATTTGGCCCTGCTACGGTGGAGCGGGCAAAGACGCCGATGGGGCACGCTTCGTTGTGACACTGAATGCCTTGGGCCCTAGGCCGGGGCCGCCTGCCCCGATCCTTGCCAAGACTTTTGGTCTTACTCCTTCAGAGGCAAAGCTCGCCTGCATTATCGCTCGCGGTGTCCCGCCAATCATCGCGGCGCAAGAGCTAAAAATCTCCAAGGAGACCGCTCGTAATCAGCTCAAATCCATCTTTGCCAAAACCGACACCCATCGCCAAAGCGAGCTCGTCGCCCTGCTTCTGCAAGTCGAGTGAAGCAGCCGGAACCTAAGCACAGCGCATGCACCCCCGAGCGGTCGTCGGGCAAGGCGCCGCACAGGGTCGCCCGCGGCGCGGCCGCCGGCTCGCCGCCGCCGCAATTGGCTGCAAGAGCGATTCCAATGCGGCCGCTACGTCCCAATGATTGGCAATGATGCCGGTGTCGGCGGGCAGGCTACTGTGCGCCTGCCCCGCGCTGCTAATGCTGAACCGACGCCCGTTTTTGACCTGAGGGCATGAAGGCATTTTGGAAGACATAGTCGGCCACCTGATTGCCTTGTTGAATGCCCATGTCGGCGTCGAATTGCCAGTGTATGCCCAAGTAAATCCGGCTTTGCGCGTTTTCTTGTTCCGCCTCGTGGAACGACTGAAAGTGCCGTATCCAGAGCGGCATAACGTTGCCATTCACATCCTTGTTTAAGCCATTGAATTCATCTGAAACAAACGTAAATGGCGTATTGTCCGGCCAGAATTGGCGCAAGATCTCGAACAGGGAGCCGCCGATGGTTGCATGGCCTGAGGTATAACTTGGGAAGGGCGGCGTAAAGTTTGGCCCACCCGTGTTGGTATCTGGGGCTCCAAGCGGGTAGAAGGTGGGATCGGCGGTTAGTGCCGCGTTGCGAATGCCAGTGATAGGCCGCCAGAATTGGTAATAATATTTCGACTCCCATGAGGCTATCGCGGCATCGGCCATGGCCGTGTAGAGCCGCGGTGGAGCACACAACCCCGGCGCGTCGTAGCTGTCTGCTGTCAGGGTTGGCGGCGCGGGAGCGCGAAACTGGCCTGCAGATGTCATCACGAACGGCTTGACCTGCCCCCAATGCGCGCCGAGCGCCGTCGTGAGCCCGCTGATGGGGTCAATCTTCCACAGGCCCGGTGCGGTGTTGGCGGGAACGCATTTGGGATCGCCGGGATTGCGGACCCCTTAGGGTTCTTCGGGTTAGGCAAGACTTGGGGTTCGGGCAGTTCAGAGCCGTCGTTCAGGCGCAGCGAGAGAATTGCCGCAGCGGCCTCCATTCCGAGTGCGGCGCCGGCAGCGATCGCGCCGCGGCTGCCCTGGATGTTCGCGATGTCGGCGTTAAAAATGCCGTCGAGGCGGGTTTGCTGACCGGGATAAAGAGCCACCAAGGTGTCATGCGCCGCCTGGGCGATGGCTCTATCCGTCGATACGTCGCCCGAGACCGGTGGGATTCCCGTGTAGCTCACGTATTGTTTTGTGATGGCGTTCATGGCGTCAAACATGGCGATATGAATGATGGCCATCGCCCGGCTCGACCGGGTTGGCCCAAGCTGCTCGCCAAAACACTTCGGGTCCTGCGCATCCGGCGTGTGATCGATCGCGGTCGTGTCGAGGGCGATTTCATTCCAGAGCAAATAACGCCAAGCGTGCTTGTGGGGGTGCTAGGCGGGTTGATATCGGAGCAACTGACGGCCGTCTTCCCCTCGGGAACGGCAAGCAATTGCTCGAACTCTTGCCGGCTCTCTTCGCTCAGGGTTGATTGCGCTGCGGCCGGAAAGCACAACGCCGCCATAACAGATGCGGCAAATAGGGCGGGGAAAATCTTGTTTCTCACGTGGGGTTCCCTCCAGGATTGAAC
>JBPYDY010000057.1:0-4690 GCA_051986155.1 Methylocella sp. | reverse complement strand
GTGCTGCCCAGTGCAAGAGCGGAGGCAGCATTGTAGATTGTTGGCTAATCTGTTGGCTAGGGCGAAATTTGCGGGCTGATGTTGGCTGGAAATGTTAGCTAACTCTTTGATTTTCCTGGTGCCCAGGGGCGGAATCGAACCACCGACACCGTGATTTTCAGTCACGTGCTCTACCAACTGAGCTACCTGGGCTTCGCCGGATCCCGGCAAGATCTCTTAGCCAAGCCTTATAGGGGAGCGAGGCGGCGATTGTCCAGCAACGGGGGCGGCGTGGTTTATCCCTCGAACCGATGAATGGAGTTGCAGAAGGCGCACATCTGGATTTTGCCAGAAGGCCAAGTGCTTATCGGCGTCCGGCTGGGTTTCACCAATCGGTCGGAAAGAATCGAAGGGACTTGGTCTCTGAATCAAAACACCAGGTTGGGTGCCGAACGGGCTGCGGCATTATCTATTCCGGCGGCGAAGCCGCAGATTCGCTCGATGGTCTTTTCGTCGATCAGGAGCGGCGCATGACCCTGGCCTTTAACCGTGCAGGACTCGGCGCCTGGAAGCCGGCGGAGCATCTCGTGAAGAGTATCGACCGAAAGAAGATCCGAATTTTCTCCCCTGATGATGAGCAAGGGAACGTTACGCAGCCCATCGAATTGCGGCCAGAAAACCGGAAGCGGCTGTTCGAGATCGAGTGCTTCGAGCGGCTTCAGCAGATTGCGGTCATATCGCATTGCAATTCGGCCGACGTCGTCGGCAAAGGTCATTTTTGCGTATGTTTCCCAATCCGTCTCGCTTAACCCGCTGAAGCGTTCGCTCATCAATTCCTTGAGAAGATTGACGGCATCGCCAATCGAATTTGGTACCGGCAGCTTGCCGACATAACTGCGGATGCGGGCCATGCCGCGCGGTTCCAAAACCGGACCGATGTCATTGAGGACCGCGCCCCGGAGGATCCCCGGCCGTGTTGCCGCCATCAGCATCACGTGCAGGCCGCCGCGCGAGGTTCCGATAAAAATCGCGCTGTCAATCTCCATCGCCGCAAGAACGGATAGCAGGTCCATGTTCTCGACTTCGAGACTGTAATTTTGCCAATTCCTGTCGTGGTCCGAAAGGCCGCGGCCTCGATAATCGAGTGCCAGCACGCGCCGCCTTGGCCCTTTTTGGCCGGAAGCCAAGGCGCTCGCCAATTCACCGAAATCTGCCGAATTGCGGGTAAGGCCTGCAAGGCAAACGGCCGGAATGCCCGGATCATGTACCGAACCATATTCGCGCAGGTGCAGTTTCAATCCGTCCGGCGCAGAGCAAAAGCGGCTTGCAGAAAGGCGTCGCAAATTGTTGTCCTTCCATAAAGTGTTTAGCCAAAAATCGGCTGCCTGGGCCGCTCGCAGCCAGATAGTAACGGTTTATTCATCAACATAGCAATCTTTCGGAACGGATACCTTATTCCCTTGTTGTCTTGCCATGGACGCAAGGCCACCAAAATCGCACGATGTTGTCCTCGTTGTCGAGGACGAGCCGTTCACGCGACTCATGGCGGCCGATGTCCTTTCGTCGGCAGGGTTTGCGGTTCTCGAAGCGGGCAGCGCCTTCGAGGCCTTAACTATCCTCGAGGCGAATGAGGATGTGGCAGTCGTCTTCACCGATGTGGAGATGCCAGGTGCGCTCGACGGTTTGGAACTCGCAAGGCATATCGGCGAGCGCTGGCCGTCGATCGGCATTGTCATTTGCTCCGGCCACGTGTCTCATATGGCGAGGGCCGAGGGCAAATACAGCTTCCTTCCTAAGCCCTATGCTGGCCCGGCAGTGGTCAGACAAATCCGGGAGTCGGCGCTTACAACCTTCGCCCGTGAAGAACGCCGATCGGGCAGCGATCGGACGCTGATTTGTCTAACGGATCTCGCGCAGCGCCATCGAGAGGAAGGGCAAGAAAAGCGCGAGCCAGACCTCTTGCCGGCGAAAGCCTCATCTGCCGGCGGCCAGCACGGCGTTGATGGCGCCGGCAAAATTTAATTATCCAAAAAACTGCGGAGTTTTCGCGAGCGCGACGGATGCTTCAGCTTGCGCAGCGCCCTCGCCTCGATCTGGCGAATGCGCTCGCGCGTCACCGAGAACTGCTGCCCGACCTCCTCAAGCGTGTGGTCGGTGTTCATGCCGATCCCAAAACGCATGCGCAGCACGCGCTCCTCGCGCGGCGTGAGCGAAGCGAGCACGCGCGTCGTCGTCTCGCGCAGATTGGACTGGATCGCGGCATCGATCGGCAAAATCGCATTCTTATCTTCGATGAAATCGCCAAGATGCGAATCCTCCTCGTCGCCGATCGGCGTCTCAAGCGAAACCGGTTCCTTGGCGATCTTCAAAACCTTTCGCACTTTTTCGAGGGGCATGGCGAGTTTCTCGGCAAGCTCCTCGGGCGTCGGCTCGCGGCCAATCTCATGCAAAATCTGGCGCGAGGTGCGCACGATCTTGTTGATCGTCTCAATCATATGCACCGGAATGCGGATGGTGCGCGCCTGATCGGCGATCGAGCGGGTGATCGCCTGCCTGATCCACCAGGTCGCGTAAGTCGAGAATTTGTAGCCGCGCCGGTATTCGAATTTATCGACGGCCTTCATGAGGCCGATATTTCCTTCCTGGATCAGATCCAGAAACTGCAGGCCGCGATTGGTGTATTTCTTGGCAATCGAAATCACGAGGCGGAGGTTAGCTTCCACCATTTCCTTCTTGGCCTGGCGCGCCTCCCGTTCGCCCTTCTGCACCAGAAGGACGATCTTTCGGAACTCTTGAATCTCCAGACCCGTCTCCGTAGCGAGCCCGTGAATCTCTGAAAGCAGCTCTTTGATCCGGTCCTTCTTGCGGGCAACAAAATCTTTCCAGCCGCGGCCACCCAGTTTCGACACGCGCAAAAGCCATTTTGGATCGAGCTCGGAATTCTGATAATTCTTTAAAAAGTCGTCGCGCCCGACGCCCGCTCCCTCGGCTAGCCGCAACAGCTTTGTCTCAAGCCCGATCAACCGCTTGTTAATGTCGTAGAGCTGATCGACGAGCGCCTCGATCCGGTTTGGATTAAGCGACAGCGATTTTACGTCGCGGACGATCTCTTTTTTGAGCGTTTTATATTTACGCTCCTGCGACGGGGTCAGGGTTTCGTTCCTGAGCTTGTTGACGACGTTTTGGTCTTGCAGCCGCCGCAGCTTCTTATAGGTGCCCGCAATCCGGTCGAAAGTTTCGACAACCTTGGGTTTGAGTTCCGCCTCCATCGCCGAGAGCGAAACGGAATTTTCGATATCGTCATCTTCGTCGAACGACTCTTCTTGGGCGTTTGGATCAAACCCGCCTTCCTCGCTAGCCGGCCGCAGCCGCGCGGGTGGTTCGATAGGAGCAATTGCCGGGGCCTGTTGCACGGCCGCGAGAGTAGCCTCCGGAGCGGCGGGCGCCGTCATATCGATCTTAGGGGTGCTCTTTCCGTCAGGACCCGCATAGGTCGCCTCAAGGTCGATGATGTCGCGCAGCAAGACCTTGCTGTCGTTTAGCTCCTCGCGCCAAATAATGATCGCTTGGAAGGTGAGAGGGCTTTCGCAAAGCCCGGCAATCATCGCCTCGCGTCCGGCTTCGATACGCTTGGCAATCGCGATTTCCCCTTCGCGCGACAACAGCTCGACCGACCCCATCTCGCGCAAATACATCCGCACCGGATCATCGGTGCGATCGGCCGGTTCCGACGCCTTAGCTGTGACCGCCCGGGACTGGGAAGCCTCGATGAGCTCCCCGCCCTCGGCTTCTTCTTCGTCGGATGTCCCCTCCTCCGACTCGTCCCGTTCCTCGTTCTCGATCACATTGATGCCCATTTCGCTGAGCATCGCCAAAATATCTTCGATCTGCTCCGAATTGACTTCCTCGGAAGGGAGCACCGCATTCAACTCTTCATAGGTCACAAAACCCCGCTTCTTGGCGAGCTTGATCATCCGTTTGACAGAAGCATCGGAGAGATCGAGCAACGGCCCTTCGGCGACCTCGACAGGGCCGCGTTCCACTTCGGAATTCTCACTGGTTTTTTTCGCCATCAATTGTCTCCGGAATGCGGTAAATGTGCCGCGGAATCCGTTTGTGCGCGCCGGCGCGCCTTTGCCCAAGTCTTTGTCGCCCTGTTGGTCCGCGGCAACGGTTGCAGTATCCTCACCCGCAACGCGCCGCCCGGCCCCCCGTCCGATTGCGTGCCGCCAGCCTCGTTCGACCGGGGAGGCTAGGGCCGGCCCCACCGATTCCAAGGGATTTTTTCAAACCGACATCTTGCTCAATTTCTCTAATTTTTTGGCGCAGCGAGCCAGGACCGGTCCCCCCCTTGGCTTGCCACCCTCTCGCTGCTCATAAAGTTCCGCTGGTGCGTCCCGAAGGCAGGCCAAACCCTTCTACCGCCGCCTCGATCCCTCCGAGTGCCGACAATTGCGCCTGAATGTCTCTGAGACGGCCGAGATTGGCCTCGCTTGAGTCCTTAACTAGAGCCAATTCAGCTAATTGCAACTCCCTATGTAACGCCTTGCCGCGGCGATGCAAGCTCAGGGCCTGCTTCAAGACTTCCTCGGCATCCGCTTCGGCGGCTTCTGGTTTAGCGTACCAGTGAGACCCATGCGCGGCCATGGCGTCGAGCTTCTGCAACGCCGATTCGAATCCGCGAGTTTCGAGAATGCCGCGAAGATTGAGC
>JBPYDY010000056.1:0-4279 GCA_051986155.1 Methylocella sp. | reverse complement strand
CTCGAGCAGGCGGCAGCTTCCTGCCATTCTCGCTCAATTGGGTGACATCGATCTTTTCATTCACGACAGCCTACATAGCGAGCGCAATGTTCGCTTCGAGGTTGAGCGCGCTTGGGCGAGCTTGCGGTCCGGCGGTGCAATCGTGATCGACGATATCGACGCCAATTCGGTTTTCCAAATATTCACGCAGACGATTTCTGACTCCGCTACGACGATTTGCGAGGCCGAGCCGCTCCGGCCCGATTTGAGGCGATTCAACCAAAAGGGGTTGTTTGGAATCATTTTGAAAGCGGCTGAGGCACGCATCGAGATTTAGTCGCTACTTGGTGGCCGGTCTCGCCAGCTGATCGTTGCCCCTGATGAGGTCACCGCACGCGCCGGAACCGACTTGATCGACGCCAAGCGACGCCGCGCGCTCAGCCCGGCATGGCGCGGCGCACACTTCACTTCATCCCTTTTGCGGCAATCGTCGAAGAACGCAACGGCTTGAATTTGTTGAGATTGCGCCATGACGATGGGCCGGCGCTCTTGCAGCCTATGTCTCATTTCTAGGCGGCACTGCGAATCTAGGCGGCACTGCGAAATTTTAGCGTCTCACCTATTTCCGGAACGAGAGGAGCAGGGTCCGCTGGGTGTCGCCCGCCCTTGCGAGTACGAGACGACCTCTTGTCAAGCCTCCGCCCAGCTTGGCTCTCCTTTTCGTCCGCGCCGGCACACTTGCATCGCTTCGCACAAGCCCATAGATGAAAACCGCTACCCACGTGCCCGGGAAGCATAGTGCTCGGGCGCCTCTTTATGACGAGAAATTTAATGCAGGACAATCCGCCAGGCCGCGAGGCTTGGCACGCCACCACGATTGTCATGGTCAAGAAAGACGGCCGCACGGTCATCGGCGGCGATGGCCAGGTTTCCGTGGGGCAGACCATCATCAAGGGCAACGCGAAAAAGGTCCGCAGGCTCGCGAAGGGGGAAGTGATCGGCGGCTTTGCTGGGGCGACCGCCGATGCTTTCACCCTGTTCGAGCGGTTGGAGACGAAGCTTGAACAGTATCCGGGCCAGCTCATGCGTGCCTGCGTGGAGCTTGCCAAAGACTGGCGCACCGACCGCTATTTGCGTCGGCTTGAGGCGATGATGCTTGTTGCCGACGCCCAGGCGGCGTTGGTGCTGACGGGAACTGGGGATGTGCTCGAGCCGGAGGCGAGCGGCAATGGCAGCGTGATGGGAATAGGCTCGGGCGGCAATTATGCGCTGGCCGCGGCCCGCGCTTTGCTTCCGACCGGCCTCGATGCCGAGGCGATCGCCCGCCGCGCGCTTGAGATCGCCGCCGAGATTTGCGTCTATACCAATGATAATCTTCTGCTCGAGTCGATCGAATCGAAGTGATCGCGCGGAACCAGGAAGGCCCGAATGACCGATTTTTCACCGCGTGAGATCGTCTCCGAGCTCGACCGATTTATCGTCGGCCAAAAAGAAGCCAAGCGTGCCGTGGCGGTCGCATTGCGCAACCGCTGGCGCCGCCTGCGCCTCAAGGGCGCGATGCGCGAAGAGGTGTTGCCGAAAAATATTTTGATGATCGGACCGACCGGCTGCGGCAAGACTGAGATTTCACGTCGACTCGCGAGGCTCGCAGGCGCCCCATTTCTGAAAGTCGAGGCGACGAAATTTACCGAGGTCGGCTACGTCGGCCGCGACGTCGAGCAGATCGTCCGTGATCTTCTCGAGACCGCGATCACAATGATGAAGGAGGAAAAGCGCAAGGCGGTTCAGGCCCGCGCGCAGCTCGCCGCGGAAGAGCGCATACTAGATGCGCTGGTCGGCACCACCGCCTCGGCCGCGACCCGCGACACTTTTCGAAAAAAGCTGCGCTCGGGCGAGCTCGACGACAAGGAGGTCGAAATCGAGATCGCCCAGGCGTCCTCGGGGGTTCCGATGTTTGAACTCCCCAACATGCCCGGCTCCGCGATTGGCGCGATCTCGCTCGGCGACATCTTCGGCAAATCGCTTGGCGGACGCGCAAAGCCGCGGCGGATGACCGTCAGGGACGCCCATGCGCCGCTCATGGTTGAAGAAAGCGACAAGATGATCGATCAGGAGCAAATTATTCAGGCGGCAATTCGCGAGGTCGAAAACAACGGCATCGTGTTTCTCGACGAGATCGACAAGATTTGCGCACGCGAGGGGCGGTTTGGCGGGGACGTCTCGCGCGAGGGCGTGCAACGCGACCTCCTTCCGCTCATCGAAGGCACCACCGTCTCGACCAAGCACGGAACGGTCAAGACCGACCATATCTTATTTATCGCTTCCGGCGCTTTCCATGTTTCGAAACCCTCCGACCTATTGCCGGAATTGCAAGGCAGGCTGCCGATTAGAGTCGAGCTCTCGCCTTTGAACGAGGACGATTTCCGCCGCATTCTGACCGAGACAGAAGCCAGCCTGATTAAGCAATATGAGGCTCTCCTTCAGACCGAAGGAGTCGAGCTTGTGTTCACGCCGGAGGCGGTGAATGCGGTCGCCAAAATAGCGGTGCAGGTCAATTCCGCCGTCGAGAACATTGGCGCGAGGCGTCTTCAAACAGTCATGGAGCGGGTCCTCGACGAAGTTAGTTATACGGCACCCGACCGTTTTGGCGAAAGAATCGAAATCGACGCGGCATTCGTTGAAAAAAATATTGGCGATCTCGCCAAAAACGCCGATCTGAGCCGCTTTATTCTTTGAGCCTGGCGGATTAGATTGCATCCTCGCCCGCTTAGCGAGGCGGAGATTTGCCGTGAGACATTTGCGGCATTTGACAATTGCGAAAGGGGTTGCCGTGCCGATTTCCGACAGCGAGGCAGTCAAATTCGGTTTTCTCGTCATGTATGCGGAAGATATGTATACGGAAGGCACAAAGATTCCCGCCATAGATCCGCGAATTAAAGAGGCCGGATGGGAGGTAATTGCTTATCTCACGGCACAGGACGCGATTTTGCCCAAGCGGTCGTCCCTGCTGCCAGGGCAAAAGCAGATCATTGAACTTGGCGTTGTTGTCTTTTACGGCTTTCTCGCCCGCAAGATCGCGGACCCAAATGAGTATGCTGTCGCCGTTCGCGGCACGGCCGGGATTGCGGAATGGATCATCGACGCCGAATTTCTGCCAATTGCCAATCCGCGGGAACCCGGGACCACGGTGGAGAAGGGATTTTGGGACATTTATGAAAGCATGGATCTGGTCAGCCTCGATGGCAAGGTCATCAACGATGATGCGGCCAAAGGCATCGCCGCCATGGTTGGCGGGACAGGCCGCGTGGTGGTTGCTGGCCACAGCCTCGGAGCGGCGCTTGCGACCTATCTCAGCCTGGAGACGGCCAAACTTCTCGGGCCGCGCCTTTCGGCTTGCATGTTCGCTTCGCCGCGGACGGGGGATTCCGCCTGGGCTGCCCTCTACGACAAGACCGTCAGCGATTACCGCCTGTTCAACTATGTTCTCGATGTTGTGCCCTATGTGCCCTTTGATCTGCCTCCTGACATCCAATACTCGACCTTGAGCAAGGCGACGGTTATTGAGCCCTCGACGGCGCAGGCCGACGTTCGCTTGGATCTCTCCTGCGACCATCACCTTATTTGCTATTGCGCGATGCTCGATTACGCAGATACGAAAGCAAGCCCCATGCGACCCACCGACCAACAGTCCTGGGCTTGCGTCATCGGGCCAACCCGGATCAGCGTCAACGCAGAGGTGGCAAAAGCGCTCGCGGTCCTCGTGAACCGCCTCGGTATTGCAAGGCAAATCGTAGAGTTGTTAAGAGATGCCCATACATTGGTCCGCAGGAGCCAAGCACGCGAAGCCCAGACTTAGTGCTATTTTATTCAGCTATATTCGGGCGGGACCGCGTTCGCTCGCGAGCAGGCCGATGCCGCATGCTCCGTTCGGCTGCTCAGGCGCGCCAAAAGAGTTTTAGGAGTCTCGCCCATATGGCAAAATTTGTCGAACGGGTCTTTTCTGGCGTTCAGCCGACAGGCAATTTGCATCTTGGAAATTATCTTGGCGCCCTTATCAAATTCGTCGAGCTGCAAAAAACGCGCGACTGCATTTATTGTGTCGTCGATCTTCATGCCATCACCCTGCCGCAACGGCCAGAAGAGCTGCGGGTGAGTATAAGGGAGGCCGCAGCGGCCTTCATCGCCTGCGGGATCGATCCCAAAAGGCACATCGTGTTTAACCAGAGCCAGGTTGCCGAGCATGCCGAGCTTGCCTGGGTGTTCAATTGCGTTGCGCGCATCGGCTGGCTCAACCGCATGA
>JBPYDY010000055.1:0-12451 GCA_051986155.1 Methylocella sp. | reverse complement strand
AACCTGCGTCGGCAGCGAGTGGTGCCGTTTCGGCACGCAGGATTCGACCGGCCTCGGCGTGAAACTCGAAAAAATGTGCTGGGGCTCATGGATGCCGCATAAAGTCAAGCTCGCTGTCTCCGGCTGCCCGCGTAATTGCGCCGAGGCGACGATCAAGGACTTAGGCGTCGTCTGCGTCGAGGCGGGCTACGACATCATGGTCGGCGGCAACGGCGGCGTTGACGTCCGGGTGACGGATCACCTCGTGCGGGTCGCGACGGAAGAGGAAGTTCTGGAGCATACCGGCGCATTCCTCCAGCTCTACCGCGAAGAAGCACATTATCTCGAACGCACGGCGCCTTGGGTTGCCCGCGTCGGCATTGGCTATGTGAAAAAACGCATCGTGGAGGATGCCGAAGGGCGGCGCGCTCTTCATGCCCGCTTCCTCTACTCGCAGACCTTCATGCAAGACGATCCCTGGAACCAGCGGGCGAAGGGAGCGGAAGCCCACGAATATACCCGCCTGCCGGCACTCGCGGATGCCTGACATGGAGTACGACTGGAAACATATCGGTCCGCTTGAGAATATCCCCGTGCAGGGGGCAAGGCGCCTTTGCTTTGACCATCAGGGCAAGCCGATCGCCATTTTTCGCACGGCGGAGGGCTCCGTCTTCGCCCTGATCGACGTTTGTCCGCACAAGCAGGGTCCCCTCTCGGAAGGTATCATTTGCGGCGATACCGTCACCTGCCCGCTGCACAACTGGGTGATTGGTCTCAAGGACGGCAGAGCGCTCGCGCCCGACGAGGGAGGGACCCCTACTCTGCCGGTGCGCGTCGTCGATGGCGAAATAGAACTCGGCCTGCCTTGTGCCGTCGAGAAAGCCGCATGAACGTTCGCACTACCTGTCCTTATTGCGGTGTCGGTTGCGGCGTTGCCGTCATCGACGGGATACCGCGCGGCGACGAGGCCCATCCGGCAAATTTCGGGCGGCTCTGCTCCAAAGGCGCGGCGCTCAGGGACACGCTTGCGCTGCCAGACCGCCTCACCAAGCCGATGCTGCACGGCAGAGAGGCCAGCTGGGACCAAGCGCTCGATTTCATTGCCGCGGAGTTCACCCGCATCCGCAAAGCCCATGGGCCGGACTCAATCGGCTTTTATGTTTCTGGGCAATTCCTTACCGAAGACTATTATGTCGCCAATAAGCTGATGAAGGGTTTTATCGGCTCGGGCAATATCGATACCAATTCGCGGCTCTGCATGGCGTCTTCGGTCGCGGGGCACGTTCGCGCCTTTGGCGAGGATGTGGTGCCGGGCTGCTACGAGGACCTTGAGGAAGCCGATCTTGTCGTGCAAGTCGGCAGCAACATGGCCTGGTGCCACCCTGTCCTCTATGACCGGCTGATGGCGTCGCGCGAAAAGCGCGGCACGACAGTTGTAGCGATCGACCCGCGCCGCACCGCGACCGCCGAATCCGCCGATCTGCACCTGCCGATTGCGGCCGGGATGGAGGTGCTGCTCTTTAATGGGCTCCTTGTCTATCTCGCCGATACGGAGGCAATCGACCGCGGCTGGATTAAAAGCCATGTTTCGGGCTTCGAGGACGCGCTCGGAGCCGCCCGGCGTTCCGCGCCGTCTTTGGAGATCGTCGCCGCGGCGGCGGATCTCGCGCCCGCCGATGTGCGGCGTTTCTATGATCTCTTCGCAGCCAAGGAGCGCGTCGTGACCCTCTATTCGCAGGGGGTCAATCAATCCTTTTGCGGGACCGACAAGGTCAACGCCATCCTCAATTGCCACCTGGCAACGGGACGCATCGGCCGCGCCGGCGTGGGACCCTTTTCGCTGACCGGCCAGCCCAATGCCATGGGGGGGCGCGAGGTCGGCGGATTGGCCAACCAGCTCGCCGCCCATATGTCCTTCGTGCCAGGCGATGTCGATCGCTTGCGCCGGTTCTGGAACGCGCCTTCTATCGCCTCAAAGCCTGGTCTCAAGGCTGTCGATCTCTTCGATGCGGTCGCGGATGGCCGCGCGAAGGCGGTATGGATCGCGGCGACCAACCCGGCCGACAGCATGCCGAAAGCCCGCCATGTGCGCGAAGCCTTAGCGAGATGCCCGCTGGTCATCGTCTCCGATGCTTGGCCAACCGACACAACGGCGCTTGCCCAAGCCGTTCTTCCGGCGGCGAGCTGGGGGGAAAAGGACGGAACCGTCACCAATTCGGAGCGGTGCATCTCACGACAGCGTGCCTTCAGGGCGCCGCCCGGCGATGCAATGCCCGACTGGTGGATGTTTGCGCAAGTGGCCCGGCGCATGGGCTTTGAGAAGGAATTCGCCTATCGCGGCGCGGCGGACATCTTTCGCGAGCATGCGGCGCTCTCGGCGTTCGAGAATGACGGCCAGCGTGTCTTCGATATCGGCGCGCTCGCCGATCTCGATGATGCCGCCTATGATGCCCTTTCCCCGGTGCAATGGCCGTGCCCCCGTCCCGGACGAGGCAGGAGCGGGCCGCGGCTTTTCGCCCGGGGGGGGGTTCCGACGCCGGATGGCCGCGCGCGCATGCCTTCCCTTTCGGTAAAATTTGCCGAGAAGCTCGACGATTACCCGCTCATCCTCAACACCGGCCGGGTGCGCGACCAATGGCACACGATGACGCGTACGGGCCGCGTGCCGCGCCTGATGACTCACGCCGCAGCACCGCGTCTTTCCCTGCATCCGCGCGATGCGGTGCGGCGCGGGATCGAGGACGGCGGCCTTGCGCGGATCCAAAGCCTGCACGGAAGCGCCGTTCTGCGCGTGAGCATTGACGACACCCTTCGCGCCGGCAATGTGTTTGTGCCGATGCACTGGACCGATGAATTCTCTTCCTCGGGCCCCGTCGGCCAATTGGTCCACGCAGCCAACGACGAGATTTCTGGCCAGCCTGACCTTAAGGGAACCAAGGTGCAAGTCACTGCTCTGACTGAAGCTTGGCGAGGGCTCCTCCTGCGACGCGGTGACGGCAACCCCGCGCTCGGGGAGACTGTGCTTTGGTCCAAGGCACCGATCACTGCCGGTTTTTCCTATGAAATGGCGGGCTGGACACCGCTCACCGAACTGATCGGTTCCGAGCAGGTGTTGCGCAGCCTTCTCCAAGTGCCAAAGGAGGCCGAGCTAATCTCCTATTCCGATCCCAATAGGGCTGTGTTCCGCTACGCTGGTTTGATCGGCGGCCAATTGGAAGCTTGCGTGTTTTTCGCCGCGCCGCGCGCTGTGTTTCCGGAGACTGAAAAGGCGCTGCGGCTGCTTGGCCAGCCGCTCGAGACCGGAAACCGGCTCTCGCTGCTGGCCGGACTGGAACCGGGCGCGGCCCCGGCAGGCAAGATGATTTGCGCATGTTTTTCGGTGGACGAAGCTGCGATTTGCAGCGCGATCCGCACCAAGAAGCTGACAACGGTAGCGGAGATCGGCGCCGCGTTGGGTGCCGGCACAAATTGCGGCTCCTGCGTTTCCGAGCTCAAGAAGCTCTTGGCCGCGGAAGGCGCCCAGCTTCCTGCGGTGGCGTGATTATGGCGGCCTCGCTTACCGGACTGACGCTCCTGGTGCCGGAGAGCCGGGAACTCGATTTTTTTTCCGGGCTTCTGGAGGCGGAGGGCGCCACAACCCTACGCTGCCCGCTGGTGCAAATCCGCGACCTCGACGATACCGGCGCATGCGAAGCTTGGATCGAACAGCTCATCGCCGGCGCGTTCCAAGACGTCGTTTGGCTCACAGGCGAGGGCCTGCGTCGGCTTCTTTCGGTTGCGGAGCGAATCGGTTGCCGGGTGGCCTTCGTCGCGGCACTGGGCCGTGCGCGCTCGATCACGCGCGGCCCCAAACCCGTCCGGGCGTTGCGCGAACTCGGCCTTGCCCCCAGTCTTGCGGCATCGACGCCGACATCGAATGGCGTGCTCGACGTTCTCGCCCGCGAAGACATCGGCGGCCGAACGATCGGCGTGCAGCTCTATCCGGGCGATGGCGGATTGGCCCTGCTTACCCAATTGCGCCAGCGCGGGGCCAAGGTATTTCCTGTGACCCCCTATCGGTATGCGTCGCAAGCCGAGACAGATCAGGTCGCAGAAGTGATCCGCATGTTGGCCGCAGGCCGCATCGGCATGATCGCCTTCACGAGCTCGCCGCAGGTAGAGCGGCTCGTGGACGTCGCACGCGAAGCCGGGCTTGAGAAAGAATTGCGTGAAGCGTTCGGCCGCGTCCGCATCGCTGCCATTGGGCCGGTGGCCGAGGAGACGCTGCGCAGCCACGGCGTCACGGAAATTCTCCGCCCGGAGTCGAGCTTCCATCTGAAGCCCCTGGTGCGCGCCATCGCCGCCGCCTGGGGCGCCCACTAACGGCCGCGCTGCGGCTTGCTCCTGGGCACGGGCGGCGACTTTGCCAGGAAACCGGGCAACCGTGAAGCAGGTCGGGGAAGGGTCGAGGGCGCGCCGCGCAAAACGCATGCCGGCGCATAGGATCGGTGTCAAGGGCACAGTGCCGGCAAAATCACCGTAAAGCTTCCCCGCAGATAAGGGCGGCCAAGACCGCCGGGAGATTTTCTGGGATATCCTCGGCGATGAGCCCAGGCCCAAAATGCCGGGCGGCCGCGCCGTGCAACCAAACGGCAGCCGAGGCCGCCTCGAATGGCGGCATGCTCTGCGCCAAAAGCCCGCCAATAACGCCGGCTAAAACATCGCCCGAACCAGCCGTCGCAAGCCAGGGCGGCAGGTCCTCGGCAATCATAGTCCAGCCGTCGGGACTTGCCACCACCGTGTCGGATCCTTTCAGGACAACCACGGCGCCGCTGAGCGTCGCTGCGGCGCGCGTGCGTTCGAGTTTCGAGGCCGAATGCAACGCGCCGAAAAGCGCCGGCAGCTGTTCTGCGGGCAAGAGACCCGCCCATCGCGACTCTCCGTTTCGGCTTCTGCGCCCAAAAAGCCGGGCGAACTCGCCATTGTGCGGCGTCAGCACAACATCCTTATGAGACTGGCGGATTAGTTCCGCAACTCCGTATAGGTTGCCTTCGAAGCTCGTCAGCGCGTCGGCATCGAGCACGACCGCGCGGCGCGGCGCGGCTGTCTCTTGATCGGCCTCCAGCGCCGCCCGCACAAAGGCGCGCGTCCTTTCCCCAACCCCAAGACCAGGCCCCAGGACGAGCGCATTCTTCCTCTTGTCGGCAAGGAGCTTCGTGAGGCCCGCCGGATCATCGCAAACGCGGGTCATGACCGCGAGGAGAGCCGAGGCGTTGACGGCGAGGGCCTCGCCGGGCGTTGCAACCGTCACGAGCCCGGCCCCGGCGCGCAGGGCGCCGCGCGCAGCAAGCCGTGCCGCGCCCGTATAGGCCGCCCCGCCTGAGAGAACCATGGCATGGCCGCGGGAATATTTGTGTCCTTCGGCTTGCGGCACCGGGAAACGGCGTGCCCACACCGCCGGTCTATTGACAAATGCTTTTGGCGAGATCGTTGCAAGGACCGAGTCGGCAATTCCGATGTCGGCAACGGCCGTCACGCCGCAATGCGCTCGGCCGGGAAGCAGCAGATGTCCGAGCTTGCGGCGGAAAAATGTGATGGTGCAGGCCGCCTTAATCGCGGCCCCGCAAATCTGCCCGGTCGTGCCGTCGATGCCGGAGGGAATGTCCACGGCGACAATCGGCTTTCCCGTTCGCTGCGTCCATTCGTTGAGCAGCTCAACCAATACTTTCGCCTCCCCATCGAGATCGCGGGCAAGTCCGGAGCCAAACAGCGCGTCGATCACGAGGTCGCAGCTGTCCAAGGCGAGCTCTTCTATAAGCAGGATCTTGCCGGTCCAGCCTTTGGCGGCTTGCGCGGCGTCGCCGCGCAAACGATCGGCGCTCCCAAGGAGCGCCAGTTCCACCGCAAACCCCTGTTCTGCAAGCAGCCGCCCAGCGACAAAACCATCCCCGCCATTGTTGCCCGGACCGCAAAAGATTCCCACCCGCCCGCGCGGCGCTAGAAGCTCGGCGGCAGCCCTCGCGACAGCCGCCCCGGCACGCTCCATCAGCAGCGATCCGGGAGTGCCGCCGTCAATGGTCTGCCGGTCGGCTTCTGCCATCTCCTGGTTGCTGAGCAGCGCGGACGAAAGCAAATCAGACATTGATCCACAGACTGGCTAAAGCGCGGCGCGAAAAATTTGGGTTGTGTTTCTTGCCGATTGCTTCACATAGCCTCAAGTGCCAGGCGGGCAATTGCCGTTTGGCGGCGTTTGAGGCGGCACAGCTCAAAATACAGCGACCGGGAGGATTTAGTGGTCAAGTCTGTGCAATTGTCGCCAACCGGCTCTGCCGCGATCGCCCGGAGGCCACATGAAATGGCTTAGCAGCAGGCGCCTGACCATTGCGCTCTTCGTACTTTCCCTGGGTCTAGGGGTTTATCTTTCGTTCTTTTGGACGCCTTCGCGGCCGAAGGTCGCGGCGGCGGGGCCGGCGGCGGGGATCGCCGGGGCCTGCGCGCCCGGCAGCCGGACGGGGCACGCCGACCTCAACGACGGGATAAAGACGTCGGACCGGCTGACGATCGCAGTGCGCACGCCGAGCGATTACGACCCGACCCGGGCGTATCCACTGCTCGTTGTCTTCCCGCCGGCGGGGGCGGGGCGTACCCGCAGGAGGTCGGAGAATTTTTATGATCTGACGACCGAAGCGACACGGCGCGGTTTTGTCGTTGCCTTTAGCGATCACCGCGGCTCCTCGCCCGGTGCGGCAGCCCAGCAGGCGAAGGTAGCCGAAACTGTCGCGGCCTTCTTCTGTATCGACGAAAAATCGGTCTCCTACGCCGGTCACTCCGACGGCGGCACGATGGCCGAAGCCATCACCGTCGATATGCCGAAGGCCAGCATCGTTCCCCGTAGTATCGTGGCGAGCGGCGCCGGGACCACCGGCAACGACCTTGCCGCGATGCCATGCCCGGCAACCCAGGCCGTGCTCATCATCCACAGCCGTACCGACGAGCATTTTCCGGGCTATGGCCGCGGCTCCGCGGCCTATTGGGGGCGGTGCGGCGGTTGCAAAACGCCAGATCTGAGCGCCGCCGCCGATGGCTGCCACCCCTTTGATGGATGCGCGGAAGGGCGCCGCGTTACCTATTGCCAGACATCGTTGCCGCATGACCGCTGGCCGCCAATGAATAACTTTATTGTCGATTTCATCCAGGGCAATGCGGCAAGGCTTCCTTAGCCGCCGCGAAGAATTAGGAAGCAGTTTATAGTGCGGCCTAATCCGCTCTTGGGTTTGCAAACAGCCGGATCGATGAGCAAGCCGCTCGACCACCATCAGGACGATCTATTTGTTCGCTCAGAGTCACTGCGAAACGACAAGACGGCAGAGATGGATTCGCGAATGATTGCGCAAGAACCGGTAATCGAAAGCACGCTTGTTCGACTGGCGGAGGTTCGAATCAACAAGTGAAATACATTTCGACCCGCGGCGCTGCGCCGCGGGTATCTTTTACACAAATGCTTATCACAGGCCTTGCGCCGGACGGCGGGCTCTACCTGCCCGAAGCCTATCCGCATTTCGCGTCGGGCTCGATTAATGCCCTCGCTGGCGCGCCCTACGTGGACGCCGCCCAAGCGATCCTTTCGCCGTTCATTTTAAACGAGACCGAGCCGGAAGCTCTCAAGGGCATGATCGAAGCCGCCTATGCGGGCTTCCGCCACAGGGCCGTTGCTCCTCTCGTCCAGCTCGATCCGGATCTCTTCGTCCTCGAATTGTTTCACGGTCCTACTCTCGCCTTTAAAGACCTTGCGATGCAACTTCTCGCACGGCTCATGGATCATGTTCTCATGACGCGCGGCGAGCGGGCAACCATCATTGGCGCAACTTCCGGCGATACCGGAGCCGCCGCAATCGAAGCCTTTAAGGGCCTGCCCCAAGTCGACGTTTTTATTCTTTATCCGCATGGCCGCGTGTCGGAGGTGCAGCGCCGCCAAATGACCACGGCTAATGCCGCAAATATTCACACGATTGCGTTGGACGGGACTTTCGATGACGCGCAATCGTGCGTCAAACACATGTTTAATAACGCTCAGTTACGAGACGAGTGCAATCTTTGCGGGGTGAATTCGATCAATCTTGCGCGCATCCTATTTCAGTCGGTCTATTACTTCACCAGCGCCGTGGCCCTTGGTGCACCGCATCGGCCAGTCTCTTTCGTCGTGCCGACCGGCAATTTCGGCGATATTTTCGCGGGCTGGCTCGCCAAACGCATGGGTCTTCCCGTTGACCGGCTGGTGATTGCCACAAATTCCAATGATATTTTGACCCGTACCCTTGCAGGCGGGCGCTACGAGGTGCGGCAGGTCCATGCAACGCAATCGCCCTCAATGGATATCCAGGTATCGTCTAATTTTGAACGGCTCCTTTTTGAAGCGCATGGGCGTAATGCGGATGCCCTTTGCGGCTTGATGGAAGGGCTGTGGCAATCGCAAAGTTTCGTTATCGCTCCAGCCGAGCAAGAGGCTATTCGAGCCGAGTTCGACGCATTCAGCGTCACAGAAGAAGAAACCACGCAAGCGATTGCGGAAACCTGGCGCGACGCCGGTTATCTCGTAGATCCGCATACGGCCGTCGCTCTGAGCGCTGCCCGAAAAGGAAAGCCAAAGGAAAGGGGACGCCCGCGCGTTGTGCTTGGCACGGCTCATCCGGCCAAATTTCCCGATGCGATCGAGCGCGCGACCGGTGTGCGGCCAAGCCTGCCCCTCTGCCTTGCGGATCTCTTCGGCAGAAAGGAGACCTACGCGATACTGCCGAAAGATCAGAGGACGATCGAAAATTTCATTCGCTCCCAAACAGCGAGTGCATTAAATCGTACCGTCTTGTGAGCATTGCCGGATACTCAGCCATCGGTCGACCGCTTCGATGGAGGTTCTTTTTCGGTAGAGGTTCTTTGCCGGCGCTTGACCGCGACGCGTGCTACAGGCGAGCACGCCGCCCCCGGGTACAGGGACCTGAAACCGCAGCGGCTGATTCTTAAGGCCCACGGCCTGTCTCGCCACGCCCCGGCGCGTGCCGGCCAAGGCTGGCCTGCCTTGGTGAATGTAATCCGCGATACGCCCCGATCCCCGCCACCAATTGCAAGACCGGAACTTGGCGCGCGCCGAAAGCGGCGACGAATCATCAGTAGGCTCCGCAATAGCACCTTAATGATTCGCGCTTAGGACACGCGGCACCCGCAGATCTTGTAGATTTGTCAATGTCCGGTTATCGGGTCGTCCAGACGATATCCGAGATAGCGAACCGAATTGATAGGGTCATACCCGAGACTGCGGCGTAATTTCTTGCGCAGCTTGCTGATATGGCTTTCAACGACGTTTTCCTCAACGTTCTCGTCAAAAATCCCGTAAATGGAATTGAATATTTGCGCTTTGCTGACGCGCCGCCCACGGTTTTTGACGAGAAATTCCAGAATCCGCCGTTCGCGCCTCGGGAGCGGCAGAGGCCCGCCTTTTAGTTGTGGATCCCTGCCAGTAGCGCAGTCGTGGTCGCGTTCGCAGCGGCGCCGATATTCAACCAAAAGTGGTTAAAGGCTAGCCTCAGGCGAGAGCGATTTGCTGGAGATTTCAATGCTAGTGATAATTGACGAACGAGAAAAACAAAATTTTAACGTTAAAAGTGTTTTTGGTGATCTCAGCCACTTGGAATTGCCGATCCGGCTACTGACAAAATGCGCGCGCATTCGCGAGGCGCCGAATCCGCTGGCGACCATATTTGCTATGACAAGGCAGACATAACGCTTCTGCGCGGGGTCATTACCGGGCCCCGCATGATAGCGGGCAGCTGCTAAGGTCCAGGTACCCTCGCGAGTTCTGAGCTCCCTTAGAAAGCGCGCCGCATAATCGACATTCTCATGCGGATCGAACATGGCCACGATCGATCGAAAGTGCCGCCCGTGAAAGTAGTGGTTGATTTGCATGCATCCCACGTCGATGAGCCTTGCGCCGCGCTTTTTCGCCTCGTCGAATAGACGTAAAGCCTCACTCAAACTCGCAGCGAAGTATGATGGACCTTCGATGTTAAGAGCAAACGGTTGCAGCGATCCCCGCCGCCCAGTTTCGGCGAGGCCTACGGCATAGAGCACCGCGAGAGGCACATCGTAGCGTTTCGCAGCCAGGCTCATTTCGCGCTCGCAGGTGCTTTCTTCGCCTGCGCGCACGGGATCACACATAGAGCTCGCCGTCAGCTGCACGAAAGCGATTAGAAACGCTCGCATCATCTTCCGAAGTGGTTTGCGGGGGAGCCTCTTCATACGTCGAGGGACGATCATGGGCAGTTGGGCCTCCGTTAGCATGACCGGCGTATTGGTCCTCTTTTGGTTGCGTGCTCGAGGCCAGCGCCGGTTGCGGTGCTTGCGAATCCACAGTCCGGATCGTCAGCGTGTCGATCGCATAGCCGGAGGATTGAAGGCTGGCGCTGAGCAGCTCTTTCTCGCCGCCGATCAGGTGCGCCGTCTCCGGCCGTTCGGCCTCGACCTGAACCTCGAGCTTTGCTCCCGCAAGGCGCAATTGACGGTGATTTTGCCCAGATTCTCAGGTTCGAGTTGCAGGCGGAGAATTTGGATTCGGGAAGGATTTGCCCCTGGGCCGCAGACCCCGGTTGCGGTTTGGCGCTAGCTGGGATGGAGCCGCCATAGCCAGCGGCAGCGATGGAGTTGGTGATCTGCATCGCGGGCGAGAGCAGCTCAGAGGAAATGGGATGAGCCGGTTCTCCTACAACGGTAGACGAAAGCCCCAACGGAGAAGGTTCACCGGCGTCAGGCGCTCCGATTTGCTCGGGACGAATGCGCGCGAGCTTATTTCCGGGCAATTGCGCATCGTCAACAGCGAGACCAAGGTTCCTCGTCTCCCGCGCAATTTCTTCTCGAATCACAGAACCGGAAATGCGGAGGGCGCGTGGGGAAGACTCGCTCAACTCCGGAATTCCGGAAGGGGAAAGTGCCCCTTCGCTGCTTGCGGCCGCTGAGGTCCGAAACGAGGGGATAAGAAAAGCCTCGAGGCTTTCGGCAGGCCCGATAGGAATGCTTCCAAAATGATTTTCATTCCCCTGCGCGCCGGCCGCATAGTGATCAAGATTTGCGGGGTGGGGTAGAGTCTGCCTTGGAACTGTCTCCTTGCTGCCTTCGACGGCAATGCGGGAGAGTTGGCTCAAAGCCATCATCAATTGCAGGCCAGGCGATAGCTCGTTGGCCGGCGCCAAATAGGTCTCTTGACCGAGAGTTCTGACCGCCACCGAAAGCCGTGAAGCTATGTCCAGTTCGCCTTCCCCATTTCGCTCGAGAGGGAAGCTTTCTTTGCAATCGAGCTTTTCCGCTCTGAGGCGATTGAAACCGGCGCACTCTTCAAGCGACGTTAGGCCCGCAGCAAGCGGCGCGGGACCGCCTTCGCTCTCGCCCGTTGGCCGCGGCCATCATCGCTGGGCACGCGTGACGGCGATGGGCCTGCTCCCGGATGCCGCTTCCGCACGCGATTCAAAATGAGCAAGATAATGGACAACAGCACGAGGGATCATCCGGCACTACCTTGATGCAGCCACTGTCTCAAAATTGCGACAGCCTGGCTTTCGTCAAATTCGACGATCTGCGCCAGCCGTTTTTGCGGCGTCCGCTTGGAGCCACGGGTAAGGTCCTCGATCAAATTGCCGTCGTCCGGTGTGGACCAGCTGGGAGCCCTGTCTTCGCCCGCCGCGTTTGGTTCGAGATCAGGGACCGCCTCTAGCGCCGCCATTTCCTCAAGTTCGGTGTTCGCGCCCTCGGGCAAGCGCAAGATCGCTTTCGTCGCCGGACGCAAGCCAAACCAGATCAGGAGCAAGGCCACCACAAGAATTGTCGCAGCGTTTACGACAGTTCCGGTCTGGCGCAGCAACAACTCGCCAACGCTCGGCGCAGGATGCGGCGCAAGCTCCTGGCCTGCATCAGCAAAATCGACGGCGACCACCTTGATCGTATCGCCGCGCTCTTTTTGCGCGCCCGCGGAGGAGGTGACCAGTTGCTCGAGTTCGCTTACCCTTTGCTCAACAGCGTTCGGCGGCAGCTTGCCGCCATAAGGCGCAAGCAGGCTCGCCTTATTGACAAGCACCGCAACCGAGAGCCCATCGATCGTATAGCCGCCACTGACCGTGGCGATCGTCTTCGACGACACTTCATAGTTCGTCAATTCCTCCTGTTTCTTGTTCTCCTCGTTGGATTGCTTGCCGTCGTTGCCGCTGCCGCTTTCCTGCGGCAAATTGTGCTGAACGCTGGCTGGAGACGAATTGCTGGAGTTTTGCGATAGCTGGTTTTGCTTGACGACCCGCACCGACCGTTCGACCCGTGAGTCGGGATCGAAAATGGTCTCATTGGTTTGCCTTTTGTCGATGTTGAGCTTTGCGGCAACGCTCATGCCCAGAAAGGGCGCCAGAGTCTTCCGCACATTCTCTACGATTTCGCGAGATACGGTTTTCTCGAGCGCAACATT
>JBPYDY010000054.1:0-6826 GCA_051986155.1 Methylocella sp. | reverse complement strand
GAGGCGCTGGTCTCCAGGTCGCCATTCACTTCCATGGCGATCACGGTTGCCTGAAGAATCTCAAGTAGAAAGCTGCGAATACCAAGACAATGCCAATATTCGCCATCAGCCGTTCCCAGAAGCGGTTTCTGAAGAACACGAAATCTACACCGACTATAACGACTGTCATCGCCACCACATAAAGCACGACAGCTACCTGTCTTCCCATTTCAGTCTCCTAGGGCGTTCTAGTTAATTCTGGGCTGGCGATTCCCCAGCCATCTCGCATCCCCCGCGCTGGCAAAAATTCAAAGTGAGACACTACCTGGATTTTTGGCGGGGCTGAGTGCGCCGGGATGCGGGCGCGGGGTGAAGCGGACCGGGCGCGCCGCGCGCGGCTTAGACTGACGCGATAGCCAGCAGCATCCAGCTTGGCCGCGAGCTCCATTCCCAAAGACAAGGTTGGACCTATCCGCCGGAGCCCTTGCCCGCGGCGGCGATCGCCGCCTCCAGCGCAGCTACCTTTTGGCTTAGCTTTTCGTTTTCGTCGCGCGCCTTTGCGGCCATCTCCTTAACCGCCTCGAATTCCTCGCGTGTGACAACGTCCATTGTCGCAAGCAGACGTTCAAGCTGAGTCTTGATCGCGGTTTCGGCCTCGCGGCGGACTCCTTGCGCCAATTCGGCGGCGTCGGTCACAAGACGCGTGAGGTCATCATATACCCGGCTCTGGGCCATAATCTAACTCCTGGCGCTCGAGTTGTAACATAGGGCCTCGCCGGGAACCAAATCCGATTTTCTGTCTTGGAGTTGTCGCCTCGTTATGCAAAGTCCAATGTGCACCTTGGCCAGCCGGGGCCGCCACGTTGCGATTCTGCGGTCTTGGAGTCGACGCAGCCCTTTCTCGAGTATTTTGAGCGCCATGCCAATCGCTCTTGCCTTTCCAACCATCGATCCTGTGCTTGTCACCATCGGTCCATTACCGATCCGCTGGTACGCATTGGCTTATATCGCAGGCCTACTGCTTGGCTGGGCCTATGCGCGGAGCCTCGTCAAGAGAAAGGACTTTTGGGGTTCTACGCCGGCCCCGGCCCCCGCCCATATCGACGATCTCCTCGCCTATGCGGCAATGGGCGTCATTCTGGGAGGTAGGCTTGGCTATGTGCTCTTTTACAATGGTTCCTTTTATCTCGCCCATCCGGCTGAGATTTTTGCTCTTTGGAACGGCGGCATGTCATTTCACGGCGGACTCATTGGCACCATTGCAGCGATCTACATCCTCGCCAGGCGCAAGGGGATTTCCGCGCTGAGCCTGACGGATGTATGCGCTGCCACGGTTCCGATCGGGATTTTTCTTGGCCGAATCGCGAACTTCATCAAGCCGGAATTGTGGGGGCGGCCCACGGATGTCCCTTGGGCGATGGTGTTTCCCGGCGCGGGGCTCCTCCCGCGCCATCCGAGCCAACTCTATGAAGCGGGCCTCGAAGGAATCATGCTGTTCATTGTGTTGCGTCTGGCAATACATTTGGGGGGGCTGCGGCGGCCAGGTGTTGTTTCAGGGCTCTTTGCCGTGGGCTATGGTGCCGCGCGAATTGGCTGCGAATTTTTCCGCGAGCCTGATCCCCAGCTCGGCTTTCTCGTTGGCGGCGCGACAATGGGGATGCTTTTGTCGCTTCCGCTCATTGTCGCAGGTGTCGTTCTTATTGCCCGCGCCGGAGGTGCCCTGCGAGCCGGTAGCGCATGAGTCCGCTTGAAATTCTGATTCGCGAGATGATCACCGCGAACGGACCACTGAGTCTTGAGACCTACATGGCCCTTGCGCTGGCGCATCCGGCGCATGGCTACTACAGGTCGAAAGTGCCGGTCGGTGAAGGCGGCGACTTCGTCACGGCTCCAGAGATCAGCCAGATGTTTGGTGAACTGGCCGGTCTTTGGTGCGCCGTGGTCTGGCGCTTAATGGGAATGCCGCGGCCGGTCCTATTTGCCGAATTGGGGCCAGGGCGCGGCACGCTGATGGCGGATGCTCTGCGCGCCACGCGCGTCATCCCGGACTTTCTGTCCGCAATTGACATCCACCTCGTCGAGTCGAGCGATATATTGCAGCGATGCCAGCGCATGGCGCTGCAGGACTTCCATAACGCTATCAGCTGGCACGCGACCACGGAGGAATTGCCAGACGGCCCGGCGATCATTGTGGCCAATGAATTTTTTGATTGCCTGCCCATACGCCAATATGTCCGCGGGACCGCCGGCTGGCACGAACGGCTCGTCGGTCTGAATGGCGAAGGGCGTCTGTGCTTTGGCCTTGCCCCTGACCCTGAGCCCGGCCTCATTGCGCCGGGGGGGCCTGGTCAGGTGTTGGAGGCGGGGCTCGCGGCGGCGCGGCTGATGGCACGGCTTGCGGCGCGGATTTCTGTGCAAGGCGGCGCCCTCCTTGTTATAGACTATGGCGATGATGCGCCCCCGCATGGGGATACCTTCCAGGCAGTGAGGAACCATCGCTTTGCCGATCCTCTCGACGAGCCGGGCAACGCGGACCTTACCGCCCACGTCGATTTTTCCGCCCTCATTCGGGCGGCAAGCGCAGCCGGCGCCACGGTCCGTGGACCGGTGCCGCAGGGGGAGTGGCTCGCGCGCCTTGGGCTTTACGAACGCGCAGCGAAATTGCGCGAATGCGCAGGCGAGTGTCAGAAAGCGGCAATCGATTCGGCGCTCCAGCGCCTTGCTGGAGGCTCGCAAAGCGCGCGCGCCGGGGATATGGCGAGGCTCTTCAAGGTCATTGCTGTAGCCGAGCCCGGTCTTCCTGTTCCCCCAGGTTTCGAAACGGAACGGCGCAATCATGCGACCAACCGCGATAGCCCTTAAGGCGAGCCTCCTCGAAACGCCGGGCCTAGGTCACGGTTTTTTTACCAGGCAAGGCGGGGTTTCGACCGGAGTATATTCCTCGCTCAACGGCGGCGTTGGCTCAAGGGATGCCCCCGCGGCCGTTGCCGAAAACCGCCGCCGGATGGCGGAGCATCTTCGGGTCGATCCTGCACGGTTCTTGGTTCCGTATCAGACCCATTCGCCAGGCGTGCAGATCGTGACCGAGGCGTTTGGCGAACGCCCGCGCTGCGATGCTCTGGTCACCGCAACGCCGGGCCTTGGCCTAGGCGTGACAGGCGCCGACTGCGGCATGGTCCTTTTTGCCGACTCGAAGGCGCGGGTGATCGCGGCAGCCCACGCCGGCTGGAAGGGGGCGCTTACCGGCGTGCTCGAAGCGACGCTCGAAGCGATGGAGACACTTGGCGCAAGCCGGGCTTCGACAGTCGCGGTGCTCGGGCCTGCTATCGCCCAGAAAAGCTACGAAGTCGGCGCCGACTTTGCCAACCGGTTCGTTACGGCCTCAAGCAGCTACAGCCAATTCTTCGTGGCATCGGCGCGCGGCGGCCACTACATGTTCGATCTGCCAGGCTTTATTGCGATGCGGCTGCGGAGGGGGGGTATTGGATCATTCCAGGACTTGGCGCGCGATACCTATGCCGAACCAGACTGCTTCTACTCCTACCGCCGGTCGGTGCATAAGAACGAGCCGGATTACGGCCGGCAAATCGCCGCAATCGCGTTGATTTGAACAAGGCCCGCCTTAGAATGGAGACAGCGGGAATGCCGGATGACCATTCCGTCAGACCTTGCAGCAAAGCGGAACGGACATGATTCAGAAGGCGGAAGGAAAACAGCATTCACGGAAGGAGTCGTTCAAGCGGGCCGTCGGCGGATGTATGCGCGCCCTTGCCCGCATGCCAGGGATCGAGGTTACGTACGCAACTGACCGGCCAAGCCTGGTTTGGACCGATGCAACGAGCGCCAAAGTGAGGCTGCCTGAGCCCTCGCGCAAGCTCGACGCGAGAGAAACCGCAGTTTTGCGCGGACATGCCGATTCCATTGCTCTGCGGCTCGCATGCCATAATAAGGAACTCCACCGGCGGCTTAGCCCGCAGTCGCCGCCGGCGCGTGCAGTATTTGATGCCGTCGAGCAGGCGCGCGTTGAAGCGCTGGGGACGCGCCGCATGCAAGGCGTCGCCATCAATCTCGACGCGATGCTCGACGATCGTTGCCAGCGCGCGCGCTTTGCCGAAATCGCGGATCGCGCCGACGCTCCCCTCGAAGACGCGCTTGCAATGATTGTGCGGGAACGGCTGACGGGGCTCTTTCCACCGAAGCATGGGCAACGAATAGTCGATTTATGGCGCCCTTGGATCGAGGAGCGCGCCGGCGATGAGCTTGATGAGCTTCAAGCTGAAATTGAGGATCAACGCGCTTTCGCATTTGCCGTGCGCAGGTTGCTCACCGTGCTCGAGGTCACCGGCGAGACCAGCCTCGATGATTCTTTGCAAGAAGAAGATGGCGGGAGCGAACGTGGAAGCTCAGAGAATGAAGAGTCACCGGCAAAAAACGAAGATCGTTCGGCCGATCCAAGCCGGAGCGAAACAGTTGACGCCTCTCCGGATTCAGCCGATCACGAAGAGCTAGACGCGGCGGACGCGCCTTCCGGCGAATTCGATGGCGAAGGTCACTTTAGCCCGGCGGACGAGGCGGGCGATCCGCGCTGGAATTCTGCCCGCGCCGGTTTAGAACTTGGCCGGCCAAGCTATACAATCTTCACCAAACGATTCGACGAGGTCATCGCAGCTCAAGACCTCTGCGACGCTCAGGAGCTCGAACGGCTCCGTTCCTACCTGGATAAGCAGCTCGGCAACCTCTCGGTGATTGTCGCGCAGCTTGCCAACCGGCTCCAACGCCGCCTCATGGCTCAGCAGCGCAGGTCATGGGAGTTCGATCTCGAAGAGGGCATCCTCGATCCGGCAAAGCTTGCGCGTGTAATTGTCAATCCATGGCAGCCGCTTTCTTTCAAGCAGGAAATCGACACGGAGTTCCGCGATACGGTCGTCACTCTCCTCATCGATAATTCCGGATCGATGCGGGGGCGCCCAATCACCGTCGCTGCGACCTGCGCCGATATTTTGGCCCGCACATTGGAGCGATGCGGGGTTAAGGTCGAGATCCTCGGCTTCACAACGCGCGCTTGGAAAGGAGGCCAATCACGCGAGTCCTGGCTTCAGGCAGGAAAACCGGCTTCACCCGGCCGCCTCAATGACCTTCGCCACATCATCTACAAATCCGCCGACGCACCTTGGCGGCGATCGCGAAAAAATCTCGGACTGATGATGCGCGAAGGCCTGTTGAAGGAAAATATCGACGGCGAGGCACTCGAATGGGCCCACGCGCGGCTTCTCGCCCGCACCGAACAGCGCCGCATATTAATGATGATTTCGGATGGCGCGCCAGTGGACGACTCGACACTCTCGGTCAATCCGGGAAGTTATCTCGAACAGCATTTGCGCCGCGTGATCTCGGAGATTGAAATGCATTCTCCGGTGGAACTCATTGCAATTGGGATAGGCCACGACGTGACCCGTTACTACCGCCGCGCCGTGACGATTGTCGATGCCGAAGAACTCGGCGGCGCGATGACCGAGAAACTTGCCGAGCTGTTTGAGGAAACCGTGGCGTCACGGCGGCCCGGGCGGCAGCACCAGGCACCTTCGAGGCCGTTGGCGCGTTCCGGCAAAGCACGATGATTTATATTGTGGGCCGTGACTTCTTAATCAACCAGTAGGGTGAGGATAGGTCTCGGGTTGAAGCTCAACCCATTTTCTGGCAATACTAAACAATGTTGCGTGGTCCGGCTAGAAACGCGCGGTTGGCTTTCACGTGTCGTCCATTATGGCGATATCAATTCGCCTTCTAGCCACCTCGGCGCTGTTGACGATTGCGGCACCGCCGCCGGCACGCTCCGAATGCGCGTTCAGCCCTTTCGCATTCTTCCCCGATCGCAATTGTCGCGTGCATGTCCCTGTTCAAACGGACGGCGAGGGCTTTTGCGACAATTCTTTTCGCGAGGGGCCGGGCTATCGGTTCACCGATGTCTCCGTCGTCAAGCACCCTCCGCATGGGATGGTGGCGACGCTCGGCGCCAATCATTACGCCTACCATGCGCTCCCCAAATACAAAGGCCACGATCAATACACGATCCGCGCCTGCGCCAACGTCGGCGAGCGCAAAGGATGTTCGACGCTCATCTACGACGTGACGGTCCGCTGAGCGATGAAGGGGCAGTTGTAACGCAACGGCGATAAGGCCATGGTTGATCTAGACGTCAGAGTGCGCCGCGCGCGGCGTAGAGCCGCAGCGCTCTCTGCCACGGCTGTCCTGATATGCCTGATGCCCGGGGTCGGAGCCGCGGCGGGTGCGGCGCTAACCGAGCGCGAGGCCGTTGGGCTCCTGGATGGCACACTGAAGCGAAAGTGCGCCGCATACCAAACGGAGGAAGCTACCAAAGCCTACTTCGAGATCGCGGTTCGGGAAGTGCACTCGGCGAAATGCGGGGGCGATCCCGAGGTAGAGCCCGTCATAGATCGATTTCGTGTTTTTCGAAAAACTCGCGAGCTGAGAGTGTGGGATCCGGTTGCGGATGAGTACAAACCTTATCAACCGGCGCAAACAAAATCACGAGCCAGCTGTCGCGATTGCCCGAGCCTATGACGATGGCCACGCCGCTCGCCAGATGCGAGAGCGAGAGCCCAAGCAAGGCCAGCGCGATAAGGATGATTCCAGCCGCCGCGGCGGCTGCACTGCCTGCAAGGGGAGAGGAAAAAGCATTTGAAATTCACCGGCCCGCCTTTTCCAAGAAACGCGATGATTTTCGCGCGCTCCTCGGCTGACGCGATTAGCTGCTTGAGCGGCCAGTAAACTCGTCCATGCTTCTGTTGACGCCGAAGAAGTCCATCAACAGGTCGAACCAGGCAGG
>JBPYDY010000053.1:0-5861 GCA_051986155.1 Methylocella sp. | reverse complement strand
GGGGCGAAGTCTTGGGTTGCGTCGGCGGTTCGGGCACCGGCAAAACCGTCCTGACAAGGACCATCCTCGGCCTCGTACGCAAACAAAGCGGGCTGATCGAGATGTTTGGCAATGATCTTGATGCTCTTTCGCCTCGGGAACAACGAGCAATCGAGCGGCGCATCGGTGTGATGTTTCAGCAAGGGGCGCTGTTTTCCGGGCTAACCGTCAAGCAGAATGTCGAAGTCCCTATGCGCGAGCATTTGCGATTGTCGCCGCGCCTTTGTGATGAACTTGCGATGCTCAAGATCGAGCTCACAGGTCTCGATCCCGATGCCGCCAACAAGTACCCCTCTGAACTATCTGGTGGCATGACGAAACGGGCCGCTTTGGCAAGAGCTCTCGCCCTTGACCCCGAATTGTTGTTTCTCGACGAGCCGACCTCTGGTCTCGATCCGATCGGCGCGGCGGAATTCGACGAATTGATCGCGACTTTGCAGCACACGCTTGGGCTTACGGTCTTTATGGTGACCCATGACCTCGATAGTCTTTATTCGATTTGCGACAGAATCGTTGCCTTGGCTGACAGAAAAGTGATCGCCGCGGGGCCGATCTCGGCGATGCTGGCGTCAGATCATCCGTGGTTGCGCGCCTATTTTCATGGCAAAAGAGCCCGCCGCGTCGAATCCAGTGCCGTCTTGCATCCCCGCGAGGGCAGTTTGACGCAAGTAGATGCTCGGGGCGGCTTGCCCGGCGGAATGTGAAGGCCGCGTGGAGCCGAATGAGTTCGTGAGGTGAGATGGAGACGCGCGCGAATTACGCCCTAATCGGCCTTTTCTCCCTGGCCGTTATCGCGGCAGCATTCGGATTTGTGATGTGGTTTTCGGGGACCGAAACCACCGGCGGTCGCGTTACTTACAAAATTATTTTTACCGGTTCGGTTTCGGGCCTCTACAAAGGCGGGTGGGTGCTCTTTAACGGCGTTCGGGTTGGCGAGGTCGCTGAAATCGGTTTCATGCGGGACGACCCTTCGCAGGCCTACGCAGTGATCGGGATCAACTCTAAGGTTCCTGTTCACACCGATACAAAGGCGGAACTCGAATATACAGGCCTTACGGGCGTTGCTTCGGTTGCATTGATCGGCGGCGCCAGGGATACGGCGCCGCTCCCGACCACCGCAGCGGCGCCAGGCGTCATTTACGCTAAGGCCTCGGAGGACCTCACGGCAACCGCCCGGCGGGTCGCGGCGCAAGCCTCGGAGTTCCTCGCAAAGGTAAACCGGCTTATCGACGAGAATTCGGCGTCGCTCTCGACGACCATAAAAAATGCGGAAAAATTCTCTGGCGCTCTTGCGGACAAATCGGAAGATATCAAATCGATCGTTTCCGAATTCCAGTCTCTCTCGCTGAAATTCAACAAGGCCGCAACCAGCCTGAGCAGTTTCCTGGAGGGAGGAGAATCAAAAGGGCCGCTCGGCGATGTCGCCGCTGCCGCCAAATCGATCAGACAGGCTGCCGACAGTTTCAATGCCCAAATCAAGGCCATTGGCCCGAACCTCAACCGCTTCGCCGGCAGCGGCTTGCGGCAGTATGAGGCTTTGGCGATCGACGGCCGCAAGACGCTCGAGGAGATCAATCAGGCTATCCACTCGCTCCAAAACAACCCCCAGCAGCTGCTTTTTGGCAAATCGCCGCAAATCCCAGAGTATCCGGGCGGCCGTTAGGGCGTGCGAAAAGAGCCGGCGCGGGCCACGCAGTCTCCGGAACGCTCCTTGACGGTATCCTCTGTTCCTATTAGCGGAGTCGGGCTGCCTTTCTGGAGGCAAGCCATGAATTTCGCGAATGGAACTTTCGCATGCGGTATTTTGGCGCCCTGCGCGCCCCGCTCCAGGGCCAATCCGGCGCCGCCGCTCGCCGTAACATCCTCATTGCTGCAGTGCCTGCCTTGCTCGCAGCCTGCGCATCCGCGCCGAAACTGACTTACGACTTGAACCCGGTTGCCGGGGATTTTGCCGCGCGCCGCGGCCATGGCCAGCTTGCCGTTGCCGTGCCGGACGCGACATTGCCGGCCAATTCGGATGAGATTGTCGTGCGCACCGGTCCGCAATCCGTCGCCTCCCTCTCTGGCGCGCAATGGGCCGACAAACTGCCGCCGCTCATTCAAAGCCGGCTCATCGAAAGCTTTCAGAACGCGCATGTGCTGCGCGGCGTCGGCCGCCCCGGGATCCTCGCCGACGCAACCTTGTATACAACGCTGCGCCGCTTCGACCTCGATGCCGCACGCGGCGAGGCATCGGTCCAAATCTCGGCGCAACTCGTGGCAACGAGCGGGCGCACGATTGCAGGCCAGTTGTTTTCCGCCAAAGTTCCGATCTCGTCGAGCGAATCCTTTGTAGTTGCCTCAGCTCTTGACGCAGCGCTCGCCCAAGTCATGCGCGCGATCGTCCTTTGGGCCGCGCCCAAAATTTGATGGGCCACGCCCGCGGCGAGGAGGAATGAGAATAGTTTCCGGCGGCCAAAGCGGCGTCGATCAAGCCGCGCTCGATGCAGCGATGGCACTTGGTATCTCCTATGGCGGATGGGTGCCGAAGGGCGGCTGGGCCGAGAATTTCCAGGATCCCCCTGGACTTCTGACGAAGTACCCAAAGATGGTCGAGACCGAGGCGAGCGATCCCGCGGAGCGAACGAAACTGAACGTGCGAGACAGCGACGCGACGATTGTTCTTGTTCAGTCGAATGACCAAGAAGAGTTGCCGGGAACGAAATTGACCCTTGAAACGGCACATCGGCTAGGACGACCAAATTTGACCGTGGCCGTGGGCGATTTGGATGCCGCGGCCAGACTCCGCCAATGGCTGAGCGATCGAAGCGAGAAAAGACCTATCCGTACACTTAACGTCGCGGGACCGCGCGAGAGCGAAGCGCAAGGATTGTACGCGAAGGCCAAAAGCCTGCTCGAAACAGCGCTGCGACCGATGCTGCCGGCATCGGACTCAAATTGTCATGAGTGTGACGCGGCATCTGCCGCGCCAGAAGCCTTGCAAGGGTGCCCGACCTGCAAACCGGAAACCGCCCCTTGAGCGTCGCCGCGACCCCGCGCGCCGTGTTCACCGAAGGCTCGACGATGCGCCATGTGATCGTCATGACCGCGGCGACTTCGGTCGGGCTGATGGCGATTTTCGTCGTCGACCTGTTGTCCCTTCTTTGGGTATCGCGGCTTGGCGATCCCAGGCTCACTGCCGCCGTCGGCTTCGCATCTCAGGTCTTATTCTTTTCGATTTCCATAAATATCGGCATTTCGATTGCCATCGGCGCTCTGGTTTCGCGAGCGCTCGGCGCCGGAGATAGAAAGCGAGCGCGAAGGCTCGCGGGCTCGGGCCTTGCCCACATATTTGCCATAGCGGCATTGGTCGCTTTTTGTGCGTGGCCGCTCCGGCGCGAGATTCTCAGCCTGTTTGGCGCCAGCGGCGTCACGCTCGATGTTGCTTCGGCCTACCTCGCGATCACGCTGCCGTCGACGGCTGTGCTCGGCCTAGTCATGGGCCTTGGCAGCATTCTACGCGCGGCCGGGGACGCAAGACGTTCGATGCATGTGACACTCTCGGGCGCGATCGCAACCGCCATTCTCGATCCTCTGTTTATCTTTGGTCTCGGCCTTGGTGTGACGGGCGCGGCCATTGTGACCGTGATTGCCCGGTGCATTGCGGTCGCCGTTGGCCTGAACAGCGCTGTCCGCGCACATGATCTCATTGCCCGGCCAAGCCTCCAGGCGGCGCGATTGGACCTCAAGGCGATGATGTCGATTGCCATTCCTGCGGTCCTCACCAATCTCGCGACACCAGTTGCCGGCGCCTATTGCCTGCGGGTCTTCTCGCACTTCGGCGAGGCGATTGTTGCCGGCTTTACGATTGTCGACCGGCTGAATCCGATGGTTTTTGGCGCCTTATTTGCTCTGTCTTCGGCTGTCGGTCCGATCATGGGGCAAAATCTTGGGGCAAAACGGATCGCGCGGGTACGGCAGGTGCTCACCGACTGCTTCACCGTGGCCGCGATTTATGTCGCTGTGGTCTCGATCTTTCTTGCCGCAGCGGCGCCGCTCATCGTCGGGCTCTTCGGCGCCGAGGGCGAGACAGCGCGCCTCATTGTCTTTGTTTGCCACTATGGCGGGGTGCTCTGGCTGTTTCTCGGCGCCATCTTCGTTGCCAACGCCGCCTTCAACAATTTGGGGTCCCCGCTTCTCTCGACCCTTTTCAACTGGGGCCGCGCCACCCTTGGCACAATTCCATTCGTTACGTTGGGAGCCGCGCATTTCGGACCCGAGGGGGGCTATGCGGGGCTAATTGCCGGTTCGGCCTTATTTGGGGCGGCGGCCGCGCGGGCCGCCTACGCCGTTACGGAGCGGCTCGCAAAAAGCGCCAAGGTCTTGTAGCATCCCCGGTTTCCCGCCGAACGCCATGGACGGCGGCCTGCGCCGCAGGCAAACAAGGGAGGAGGAAATGTTCAATCTTTACGACATCTTGCGCAGCGCGCATGGGGGCCAAGCGCTAGAAAATCTGGCGTCTCAGTTTAACATCACACCTGAGGAAGCGGATGTTGCGGCGAAAGCCGTCCTGCAGGAGCTTTCCGGCGGCTTCTTGAAGCACGCATCCGGCCCGGCCGCATTGGGCTCGTTTCTAGGCGGTTTAGGGCAAGGCCATTTTCGCGCGGCGTTTGCAGATCCGGCTGCGGCGCAAGCGACCGCGCAAAAAGGCGGCGATCGCTTAAGCGAACTCCTAGGCTCAAGCGCCGCAAAGGACGAGATCGTCCAAAGGGCGTCGAACGCCACGGGCCTCAGCCAGGACATGCTTTCGCGAATGCTTCCGGTGATCGTTTCCACGATCTTTGGGGGACTCACGAAGTCGCTGGAGAACCAAGGTTTTGGCTCGCTCTTGGGACAACTTTCGAACGCCGCTGGCCAAGGAACTCTGGGTTCCGCTCTCGGCCATGTTCTTGCCGGCGGGGCGGCGCCACAAGCCGCGGATCCGCAACCGGGCCAAGGAGCTGGCCTCGCGGCAGGCGGCTTTCTAGGGCTGATTTTGGGAAGCCTCAGGCGGCTCATAGGCGGCGATGCGGAACCAGCTACACCCTCCGCGCCTGCGCCGCCCAGTTTCGACGCCGCGTCCCTCCAAGCGGGTCTCAACGCGCTGAAGAGGCTGCTCCAGCCCGGAACGCCGCCGCCGGCTCCTGTCCCGCCGCCGCAGGCCGAAGCGCCCGCGCCGCCGGAAGCTGAAGCGCCCCCGCCCGCGCCGGCGGAAGCGCCCCCGACCGAGGAGCAGGAAACCGACATAACTGCGGAACTTGACCGGATAATCGGCAAACACCCCGGCTAAGGGCTGCTGCCCGCTGCCTGGGCGCTCCGGCCTCGCCGCCCAGCGAAGTTTGCACCTCGGCGCCGGGCCTCCTATGTAGCGGCACGGCGGCGCAGCCGCTTGGTTCACAAGCGAAGACGCGCCACGGCGGCGACGAGCGGTCCGATGCGCGACAATTGCCGGCGCAAGAGAATTGTCGGCGCAAGAGAAAGTGCGGAAATGACGCGCGACGTTACGGATTCGACCCCAATTTCGTCGCGCGGCGAGCTCGTTGCGTGGATAGAGGCGGGAGCAAAACCGCCGGAAGCGTTTCGGATCGGCACCGAGCACGAAAAAATCCCTTTCTACCGCCGCGGCAATTTGCCGGTTCCCTATGATGGCTTGCCGGAGCACGGCTACAACGGAATTCGCGCCCTCCTCGAGGGCATCCAGGCGAAGCTGGGCTGGGCCGCTGATACCGATGGGCCGCACATCATCGGGCTTTATGATGCAAGGAGCGGGGCCGGAATTTCCCTAGAGCCCGGCGGTCAATTCG
>JBPYDY010000052.1:0-4685 GCA_051986155.1 Methylocella sp. | reverse complement strand
TGGCAAAGATATGGTCAGCCGCGTCTGGCATAAGGTTAGGGGCGATATTGATGTTTTGGAACGCCCCACCTCCGAAGGACGAGCCGATCATCCGGCTCATCCTCGATGGCACTGTGGTAAGCGTTAGGCTCGACGAGAAATCAACCTCGATCTCGCTACTATCGTCCTCGGCGTGCCGCCGGACGGCCAGAAGGTCTCCTCGCGGTCAAGAACATGGGCGGAGAGGTAAGGCCGCCTGGCGCGCTCTCCACGATGACCACGTCAAACGCGGCTTGCAGCCGCCGGAGCTCGTTATCGCCGATGGCGCTCCAGGCCTCGGGGCACATCACAAGCCCCATGGGACCCCCCTTGGACCAACCTACCAATCGCCCGGCACTGATGGCCATTTTTCCGGTACGCGGGCGGGCTGGACCGTCGGCTGCGGACTAGAATGGCTCTTCTTGCCCAACTGGAGCGTCAAATTCGAATATCTCCATTATGATCTTGGCTCTGTGCAGTTTGCGTCCGGTCCGTTGCTGACGATTATTCCGGCTGGCGCCTTCTCCTTCGTACCCACTCCCAACGTCTTCGACACAGCCATTGCGACCACGTCCACACGGTTCTACGGCGAGACCGTTCGCATCGGGGTGAACTATCATTTCACCCGGAATTGACGCATCGGCTCCGCTGCTCGATCGTGTCCCTTGGCGTGGCGTAACTTGAGCGGCGCGATCGTCACGATCACCGGTCATCCCGGTCACAATCATCCCAACCGCTCCTAAATATGGATTAGAGTCAGGTCCACCGCGTCACTAAAACGATCTGCCGCGAGATGCGGCAAAGAGCTGCCACCGAGCCTGTGACCGGCCACCGGATGGGCCACAATCGCCCGCCAGCGTAGCTAAATCTTCTCCCGCGGGGGTAAGCGGCTACTTCTGCGCCGCGATTGCCGGTGGGCGAGGCAAGCGGCCTACTTTATCTTGGTTTCCTTGAACTCGACGTGCTTTCGCGCCACGGGATCATATTTTTTGAACGTTAGCTTTTCCGTTTTGGTGCGGGCATTTTTCTTGGTCACGTAAAAATAGCCCGTGTCCGCCGTCGACAATAGCTTAATCTTAAGCGTTGCGGCCTTCGCCATTTCATTTATCCTTCCCGGGGCCGTTCACGCAGTGCCCGCCGCTGCGCTACCATCGCCGTATAAGACAAGGAGCGGGACGCAACCATACGAATCCCGTCTTGCTTGTCAATGAAGCGGGACGGAAGACCCCAAGCGAGACTAACGAAAGTGGCCGTACCTCGACCGGACGAAGCGGATGCGATCTGTCTCCGATGAGACTACCTGGTTCCCGCACCCTCCCATGCATGTCGGAAGCCTGCCGCGGCAACCAGGGTTAAGAATGGGACAACCGGCGACGATTCTTTGCTCAAGCGCCATTACCGCGCCAGGCACCCGTAGCCGGCTGTCTCCATTAACCAGAAGCCGTCAGACCGTCTCCGGGGGCCCCGGAGGCGGAGGCGGGGGAGCCTTGCGCGGAGCTGCTCTACGCACTGCTTTTCTTGCTCCGGCCTTTTTTGCCGAAGCCTTCTTGGCGCTCTTTCTTGCCGACGCTTTCTTTGCGTATGATTTCTTGGCGGCCGCCTTTTTCATCGGCCTTTTCTTGGCCGCGCCTTTGCGTGCCGTCTTTTTGGCTGCGCCTTTTTTCACAGCCTTTCTCGCGGAGCTCTTTTTCGCCGCGGTTTTCTTTCCTGCCTTCTTGGCGGTAGCCTTCACCATGTTCAATATTCCTTTTGCTGATGTAGCCGACTGAATTGAAATGTCGGCTAGAGGCTTGCATAGGGTACTGCTGTTAATTAACCATGCAAGAGGCCTTGCTTCGTAATGGCCGTGAATCGGGCAAATAACGTGATGGTAGCATGTCCGGAAATGCTTATCGCAGCGCCCGTTGCAAGGTCCGTTCGAGCCAACTGATTGGCAGTAATAGTCGCTAGAAGTCGGCGATAAGCAGGCGCCAAACGACTGCTGCCAAAGAGCGATCACTGACGTAATTCGATTGCGGGCAGTAGCGCATCGAGACGATCGTCTGATTCAAAAACCTATTATTTTTAAAGGCTCTATTATGTTTCCGCGCGCCACTGCACCGCCGCACAATAACGTTTCATGCCTGAACAGCCGCGCGTCCTCGCAATGGATTTGCAGGCTTTGGGTGCAGATTGCATCGGCCATTTTTTAGCAGCGCGGATCGAGCTCTCGCGGCATCACTTACTACATCGAGGGACGGCGTTGACGGACGCAAAAATATTTTCGTTGGAAGGGAAAAAAATCGCCGCTTAAAGGCTCTGCGGCCATCCCAAACGCGGAATATCGCGCGAATCACCCGAATCGCTCAATGATTCGGACGGTCATTTTAGATCCCTAGTTTTGACTTTACGGCATCGCTGACGGCGCGCGGATTGGCCTTTCCGCCGGTCTCCTTCATGACCTGTCCGACAAACCAGCCAAGCATCGACGGCTTGGCCCGCGCCTGGGCGGCCTTGTCTGGGTTGGCCGCAATGATCGCGTCGACCGAGGCTGCGATCAGGACCTGATCGGTGACCTGCGTCAAGCCTCGCGTCTCGACGAGGGCGCGCGGATCCGCGTCCCCTTCTTCCGATAAGACGAGCGCCAGCACATCTTTGGCGATCTTGCCGGAGATCGTCCCGTCGTCGATGAGATCAACGATCGTGGCAATTTGCCACGGCTTTACCTTCGTTTGCGGCACCGATAGCGCCTGCGAATTGGCAAAAGCGGCCAAGTCGCCAATAATCCAGTTAGCCACCCGCTTGGCGTCGCGGGGAACGCCCCGATAAGCGACTGCCGCCTCGAAATAGTCGGCCGTATCCTTATCGGCGACCAGCACGCCCGCGTCATAGGCTGGCAGGCCATACTCCTTCATGAAGCGGGATTTCTTGGCATCCGGGAGCTCAGGCAGCGAGCTAGCCAAGGCATCGACATAGGCCTGCTCGAATTCAAGCGGCAGAAGGTCGGGATCGGGAAAATAGCGGTAATCGTGCGCTTCTTCCTTGCTGCGCATCGACCGGGTTTCGCCGGATCCCGGATCAAACAGCCGAGTTTCCTGATCGATCGTGCCTCCGTCTTCAATGATGCCGATTTGCCGGCGCGCCTCGGCATCGATCGCCTGTCCAATGAACCGGATCGAGTTGACGTTTTTGATTTCGCAGCGCGTGCCGAGAGGCTCGCCCGGCCGGCGCACGGACACATTAATGTCCGCCCGTAACGACCCCTGCTCCATGTTTCCGTCGCAAGTGCCGAGATAGCGCAGGATCGTGCGCAGTTTCGCCACATATGCCTTGGCCTCCTCGGCGGAGCGCAAGTCTGGTTTCGAAACGATCTCCATGAGGCCAACGCCCGACCGGTTGAGATCGACGAAACTCTCGGCCGCCGATTGGTCGTGGAGGGACTTGCCGGCGTCCTGCTCGAGATGCAGGCGCTCGATCCCGACCTCGATCTGTTCTGTGGGCGAGACGTCGACAAAAATGCGGCCCTCGCCGACGAGGGGGCTTTTGTATTGTGAGATTTGGTAGCCCTGCGGCAGGTCGGGATAGAAGTAATTCTTACGGTCGAATACGGACCGCAGGTTGATTTTGGCCTTAAGGCCAAGCCCCGTTCGAACCGCTTGAGCCACACACTGCTCATTGATGACGGGAAGCATTCCTGGCATCGCCGCGTCGATCAGGGAGACGTTACTGTTTGGCTCCTTGCCAAACTGGGTGGAGGCTCCCGAAAACAGCTTCGCCGCCGAGGTGACCTGAGCGTGGACCTCCATCCCAATCACAACCTCAAAGTCTCCGGTTGCGCCCTTGACGAGCTTCCTCGGTTTGGCCCGAATATCCATGGCATCGCCTGCTGCTGCGCCTGCTGCTGCTTCCCTTTTGTCACAACATAACGCCGCCTGCTCCGCAAGCGAAAGCCCAACAGGCAAAAAAACGCCGCCCCGGCTGTCCTGCCGCGGCGGCGTTTCGATTGGCCGAGAAAACTGCGAAAGATCGCCGGAGCTTAAAGCGGCAACATTTGTCATTATTGGGCGACGACCGGAGCAGCCGGCGGCCAAGCGAAGTGATAGGTCAGGCCGATACGGCCGGTATGCATGGTTTCCCTGTCTCGGTGATTGGGAATGGCGATGGCGAAGGGGTTGGCAGGATTGAATGGAAAGACGAAGGCGCCAAACCCGGCATCATTGAAACCGAGCGAACCGAAATCATAATAGCGGTACTCGGCCCGCACGGTGATATTGCCCATAAGGTTATATTCGATACCGCCGCCGACATCGAACCCATAACGGTTTTGGGCGAAGTCACGCGTAATCGGGGTCGGGAATGCGGCAAGCCCACCATTTCCTGCGAACGGCAGGAAGCTGCCGCACAGGATAACGCCGCAATTGATTTGGCCGCGGATATCGCCATAAGCAAAGCCGCCGATCGCGTAGAGGAGCACGCGGTCGAACGTCAGGCCGATACGCCCGTCGACCGAGCCAAACTCGCGGATGGCGGTTGCCTCATAGTTAAGAAATATATTTTCGGCGCTTCCGGTTATGCCGGCGAAGTTATACTCGGCCTGAAGGCCAACGAGGAGCGGCCCCATCAGCTGATAGTTGTAGCCGACGTGAACGCCGCCGAAGACGCCGGAAGTACTGTAGGAGTTGGAAAAG